>NZ_JBQKEF010000004.1:0-145484 GCF_052121455.1 Collinsella sp. LCP19S3_D3
GCTCCGGGCAGCGCACCCTGCAGGGCGCGTACTCCAGGTAGCAGGCCGAGCGCGCCAGGTCCATCGCCCTCCACAGCCTGGGGGCCCCGCGGTTCGCCATGTCGTAGAAGTCGCAGGCCCTGCCGCATACGGGGCAGCGGCGCTGCTCGCGCTTGTGGGGCCGGACGCTCACGACGATGCGCTCGGCCTCGATGCGCGCGCCCAGGACGACCGTGCGGGCCAGACCGAGGGCGAGAAGTAGTAGACTCTTCATGCGTCACGCCTCTTCGGTTGTCTGAATTTGGCTTAGCAATCATAGGCGGATGACGCGGAAACGGCCCCTCCCGGGGCCGTTTCAGTTCCAGATCGTTGTTTTCGCCCGCTGAGCTGGGCCTATGCCGGAATCTCTCCCACAGAAACCACCGAAGAGCCAAAAACAATCATTCGATGCAGCCCTTTCTGCTGGCATAAAAAGCGTGGCCGAGGGCGGTGATGCCCTGGCCACGCTCGTGTTCTATAACGGTGCGCGTCCTAACGGTCGGCGAGCGGCTTGTACTCCAGTGGCTCGATTACCGGACGGTATGCCGGGCGAATAATACGATGCGCGCAGAAGAGCTCTTCCATGCGGTGCGCCGACCAGCCTGCCATGCGCGCGACGGCGAACAGCGGCGTAAAGAGCGTCTCGGGCACGCCGAGCATCTTGTAAATAAAGCCTGTATACAGGTCGATGTTGGCACAGATGGGTTTGGTCATGCCGTGGTCCCGCATCACCTGCGGCGCTAGGCGCTCAATACGCTCGATGAGCGCGAACTCCTCGCCCAGGTCCTTCTTGGCGGCCAGCGTGCGCGCGTAGTGGCGGCAGACCTCGGCGCGCGGGTCGCTGAGCGTGTAGACGGCATGTCCCATACCGTAGATGAGCCCCGTGCCGTCGAAGGCCTGCTTGTCCAAGATCTTGCCCAGATAGGAAGCGACCTCGTCGTCGTCTTCCCAGTTGGAAACGTGCGCGCGAATGTCCTCGTGCATGGATACGACCTTGGCGTTGGCGCCGCCGTGGCGTGGGCCCTTGAGCGAGCCGATGGCCGCGGCGTAGGCCGAATACGGGTCGGTGGCCGACGACGACAGTACGCGGCAGGCGAACGTGGAATTGTTGCCGCCGCCGTGCTCGGCATGGAGCATAAGCATCACGTCGAGCAGCATCGCCTCGTCGCGGGTAAACGCCATGCCGCCGCGCAGCACCTGCAAAATGGTCTCGGCCGTGGACAGGCCGGGCGTGGGGTGCGGCACATGCACCTCGGAGCCGCGACGCTTGGCGACCGAAGCCATGTGCGCGAAGGCGGCAATACGGGGCAGACGGGCGAGCATGGAGATGGCAACATCGATCTCGTGCTCGGGGGTGATCACGTCGGGCTCGGCGTCGAAGGCATAGAGCAGCAGCACGGCGCGCTGAAGCACGTTCATGATGCTCGACGACACCGTGGTCATCGGGAATTCCTTAACGTACTCATCGCTCAGGTGCCTAAACGCGCCCAGACGCCCGCAAAAGCCGTCGAGCTCATCCTTGTTGGGCAGCGAGCCCGTGATGAGCAGGTAGGCGACTTCTTCGTAGCCGTAGCGGTTCTCGGCCTGGGCATTGTTGACCAGATCTTCGATGCTGTAGCCACGAAGCGTGAGCTTACCCTGATCGGGCACAGCCTTTCCGTCGACCTTGTTGTAGCCGTGCACGTCCGAGATACGGGTGAGGCCCGCGACCACGCCCGATCCGTCGGCATTGCGAAGACCGCGCTTAACATTGTGCTCGACAAACAGGCCCTCGTCATAAGGCTCGGTGGGCATGCCGTAGTATAGATTTTCGCTTTCGGGCGAAATCTGGCGGCTTGCTTCGTAGTCCAAGACCAGGCGGCTCAGGTGGTCGTCGAAGCGGTAATAGATTTTCTTGGCGTCGTAGGCCATGCGCGCTCCTCTCCGGGCCATGTGGCGACGTTGCGCCTGGGCGCACGTTGGGCCGTCGTCACGCAGCCTGTTCGCTACAGGCGGTACATAAAGTTAAAGACGTCCTCGCGCTGGATGGACACGTTGACGCCCGAAAGCTCGCCGGCCTCGGCCAGGGCCTTCTGCAGCTCGGCGAAGTCGAGCTTGGACTCGGCGGTGTCGGCCAGCATGGTCATGGTGAAGATGTCCTCGATAATGGACTGCGTAATGTCGCGGATGTCGACATTGGCTTCGCCCAGGACGCGGGTGACGCCGGCGACAATGCCGGGGCGGTTCTTGCCAAGGACGGTGATGACGATACGGGAGGACGAGATCTCGGCCATGGGAAACCCTTTCGCGTGTTAGCGGCGCGCGGCGGCGCTCCGCTACGGTACAGTGTTCATCATTGTACCTGTCCCGTGCAAAAAGGGGCACCTTTGCTGCGGCGTTACACGTCTGCAACATGGAGCGCTTGTCTCGTAGGGTGTATTTTTGGCACCCTGGACAGCTCGGGCGGCTCTGTTGGCGCCGCGATCGGGCAGATTCGCCTGTGCACTCCGGCGTAAAGACCGTGAACCTTTTGTGGGACGCTCGACGCCGTGGTAACATAGCCGAGTTTGTTGTCTTGGTCGGAAACCAAGACGCCTTATGCGCTGATCGGTAACCAGCGCCTGACCAATAAGGAGTCCTACCATGAAGCAGGGTATCCATCCCCAGTATGTCGAGTGCACGGTGACGTGCTCCTGCGGCAACACCTTCAAGACGCACGCTACCGTGTCCGAGATGAGGGTCGAGCTTTGCAACGAGTGCCACCCGTTCTACACCGGCCAGCAGAAGTTCGTCGACACCGGTGGACGCGTCCAGCGCTTCGCCGACAAGTTCGGTGGCGCCGCTGCCGCCCAGCTCAAGAAGGCCGAGGAGGCCAAGGCTGCCAAGGCCGCCAAGGCTGCTGAGGCCGAGGCCGCTCGCAAGGCCGCCGCTGAGGCTAAGGCTGCCGAGAAGGCCAAGCGTGCCGCTAAGTTTGCCGAGGAGGCTGCCAAGCAGGCCGCCGAGGCTCCCGCAGAGGCTCCCGTCGAGGAGGCCGCTGCCGAGGCCGAGACCACCGAGGCTGCTGAGTAAATAGCTCGCCGAGGAATCGCTCGCATTCATGGCAAAAGGGCCGTGCATCCAATTGGGTGCACGGCCCTTTTCTTATCGACGCAAAGTAGCACGTCCTCTTTGCACCGAACGGTGGGGATTTTTCGTTTGCCCAGATAAAACCTGCCAAAATAAACCTGTCCCTTTTTGGCAGGTAACCGATAGGAGGCTACGTGGACACATCGACGTCCTTGGGCAATCGCGAGCTCGCGGTGGCAAAGAAGCGTGCGCTCGATGCTGCCTATTTTAGGAAGGGTATCGCTGTCGCGGCGCTTTCGAGCTGCATGTATGCGCTGTACACGGCCTTTGTTACCGCCGGTCAGCTCTTTGGCGTTTGGGCCGGTTGGTTCGATGCATTTGCTCCCTCCGGCCTTTTGGCGGTATTCATCTTGCCCACGATCGCCTCGGGCGTCAATGACGTGTTGAGTGCCGTCTGGGCCACGTTTTTCACTGCCGGTCAGGGCAAACTCGCCGACCTAGGCCGCTGCATCGCCTCAAAGCCCGGCGTCATCGTTATCGCCGCCGCCTTCATTGGCGGGCCCATCGCTTCTGCCGCCTACGTTATCGCGCTTTCGCAGGCAGGCACGCTTGCCGTGCCCATCGCCGCGCTCAACCCCGCGATCGGTGCGGTGCTCGCCCGCGTGCTCTACCGACAGCCGCTTAGCCCCCGTGTCGTCACCGGCATCGTTGTCTGCGTGGTCGCCGGCGCTATGATCGGTAGCGCCGGCCTGAGCGGGCAGGCATCTTTCGGCATGGCGCTTGGCTTGGGCCTGGCGCTGTTAGCCGCCCTGTGCTGGGGCGTCGAGGGATGCGTGGGCGGCCGCGCCACCTGCATGATCGATCCTCAGATCGCCATCAACATCCGTCAGCTTGTCTCGGGCGTCGGCAACCTGTGCTTGGTACTGCCGGCCCTAACCTTGGCATGCGGAGAGCCCCTTGGTCAGAGTTACGTCCTTGTCGCCCAAGCGCTCACCGACAAATCCTCCGTCGTGTTTTTCGCCTGCTCCGGTTTTGCCGCCTACTTTTCGTTTATGAGCTGGTATCGCGCCAACTCCATGTGCGGCACGGCGCTGGGCATGGCCATCAACGGCACCTATACCTTTACAGCGCCGCTGTTTACGTGGATTATCGTCGGCCTGGTCTTGGGCTTTGACGGCTACGCGCTTCCGTCCGTTGCATGGGTGGCGGCCGTCGTCAACCTCGTCGGCATTTGCCTGATCGCCGTGAATCCCCTCGACATGGTTAAAAAGGACGGTGATCGGGATGCTTCCGCTTAACTATGCCATGCTCGATTATTTTGTTTGCCATGACGAGGCTTGCGTCGATGATGTGATGGCCGATCTCGCGGCCGAGTATGCATCGTTTGCCGCCTTTGCAAGGCCGCGCATGCAGGAGGCGCTCATGACCGCGCACAAGAATGGCCTGATTGACGAGGCGCGCTTTGATTTGAATGCCGAAGGCGAGCTTCGCGTCTACTATCGGGCGAGCGCCGAGCAGCGCAAAGTTATCGGCGCCTATCTGGGCCGTAGCCACTAAAATAAAACGTCCCTTTTTGGCAGGTCGGTCGTAGTTATTACGTGGGGGATGAGGTCGAGCGTATAGCGTGCGTCCCGTTTGGCTAAAGTACAACTATCTGTGTTTAACTCGCCCAGTGCAGTGCGCTACGGGCGATGGCCAAAAAAGGAAAACCACATGGGATTCATGTCAAAGCTGCTGTCCTTTGGATCCGATAAGGACCTTAAGCGCTACTACAAGATCGTTGACCAGATCAACGGGCTTGAGCCTCAGTTTGAGAAGATGACCGAGGAGGAACTTCGCGGCCAGACCGATAAGTTCCGCGAGCGTTATGTTAACGGCGAGTCGCTTGACGACATGCTCCCCGAGGCCTTTGCCACCGTGCGCGAGGCTTCAAAGCGCATCACGGGCATGCGTCACTTTGACGTACAGCTCATCGGCGCCATGGCGCTGCACGAGGGTCATATCGCCGAGATGAAGACCGGCGAAGGCAAGACGCTCGTCTCCACCCTGGCCGGCTATCTTAACGCCATCGCCGGCAAGGGCGTGCATGTCGTTACCGTCAACGACTACCTGGCAAAGCGCGACTCCGAGTGGATGGGCCGCATCTACAAGTATTTGGGCATGACCGTCGGCCTGCTGCAGAACAACATGCCGCTCGAGCTTAAGCGCCCGGCCTACCAGGCCGATGTCACCTACGGCACCAACTCCGAGTTTGGCTTTGACTACCTGCGCGACAACATGGTCACCCGCCCCGAGCAGCGCGTCCAGCGCGGCCACAGCTACGCTATCGTCGACGAGGTCGACTCCATCCTGATCGACGAGGCCAGGACCCCGCTGATCATCTCGGGCGCCGGCACCAAGTCGGCCAGCACCTACAAGGACTTCGCGCGCGCCGTGCGCGGGCTGGAGCGCGGCGAGGACGTGTCGCACGATATGCTCACCGCCACCGAGGACGTGGAGCCCACGGGCGACTACGTCATGGACGAGGCCAAGCACACCATTGCCGCCACCGAGCGCGGTCTCAAGAAGATCGAGCGCCGCCTGGGTATCGAGGACATCTACGCCGACCTTTCGGGCCAGCTGGTCAACCACCTGCAGCAGGCGTTGAAGGCCCAATACATGTTCCACCGCGACAAGCAGTACGTCGTTACCAACGGCGAGGTCAAGATTGTCGATGAGTTCACCGGCCGCATCATGGAAGGCCGCCGCTACTCCGAGGGCCTGCACCAGGCCATCGAGGCCAAAGAGGGCGTGCTCGTGCGCGAGGAGAACCAGACCCTTGCCACCATCACCCTGCAGAACTACTTCCGTCTGTATGACAAGCTTTCCGGCATGACCGGTACGGCGCTTACCGAGGACGCCGAGTTCCGCGAGATCTACAAGCTGCCCGTCGAGGTCATTCCATCCAACAAGCCCGTGCAGCGTGTCGATCACGAGGACCTGGTGTACCGCACCATCCAGGCCAAGTACAACGCCGTTGCCGATGATGTCGAGCAGCGTCACGCCAAGGGCCAGCCGGTCCTGGTCGGTACCGTCTCCATCGAAAGCTCCGAGAAGCTGTCGGCCGCCCTTACCAAGCGCGGCATCGCACACGAGGTCCTCAACGCTAAGCATCACGAGCGCGAGGCTCATATCGTTGCCCAGGCCGGACGCTACGGCGCCGTGACCATCGCCACCAACATGGCCGGTCGTGGTACGGACATCTTGCTGGGCGGCAACCCCGACGAGCTGGTGCGCGAGCGCCTGGAGTACGAGGGCCTGACCATGGAGGACGTGACGCCCGAGCAGCTCGAGCAGTTTAACGCCGAGGCCAAGGAGACCTGCAAGGCCGAGCGCGAGCGCGTGCTTGCCGCCGGCGGCCTGACCGTCATCGGTACCGAGCGCCATGAGTCCCGTCGTATCGACAACCAGCTGCGTGGCCGTTCTGGCCGTCAGGGCGATCCGGGCGAGACCCAGTTCTACCTGTCGCTCGAGGACGATCTGATGCGCCTGTTCGGTGGCGACAAGATGGACCGCGTCTCCAAGATGATGGTCACGGCAGAAATGGGCGACGACATGCCCATCCAGCACAAGATCATCTCCAAGGCCGTCGAGAGCGCCCAGCACAAGGTCGAGAGCATCAACTTCTCCATGCGCAAGAGCGTTCTTGAGTACGACGACGTGATGAACAAGCAGCGCCAGGTTATCTACGCCGAGCGCAACAAGATTCTGGACGGTAAGGACCTGACCGACCACATCACCGAGGTCATGCACGACACCGTGTACCGCTGCGTGCAGGAGTTTTGCACTAAGGACAGCCACGACGGCGAGCGCGACCTCGATGGCCTGCGCAAGTGGGTGGTGGAGCTGACCGGCCATATCGATACGCCCAAGTTCCCCGACGAGGATTACGAGGCCCTTGCTGCCGATGTCCTAGCCTACGTCGAGAAGTGCTACAACATGAAGGCCGAGCGCCTGGGTGAGGACCTCATGCGCGAGCTCAACACCCAGGTCATGCTGCGCGTCATCGATACCCGCTGGATGAACTACCTGCAGGAGATGGACTACCTCAAGACCGGTATCGGACTGCGCGGCTTTGGTCAGCGCGACCCGCTGGTCGAATACAAGACTGAGGCCTATGGTGCCTTCCAGATGCTCGTTGACACCATGTACGAGGATTACCTGCGCACCGTCCTGCGCATCGAGATCAAGGCCGCCCCGCAGGCTGTGGAGCGCAAGGAGGACCCCGCGCTCGAGGGTGCGCGCTTCTCCGGCCCCGCCGACGTCGATGGCGACAACGGCAACTCGGTCCTGCGCAAGGAGGCACGGGCACAGGCTCGCACGGCCGTCCAGGGCGGACCGGCAGCTGTCAACAACGGCGCTAAGGTGACCACCTACCGCAAGTCCGAGAGCGACGACCCGTATGTCAACGTGGGTCGCAACGAACCGTGCCCTTGCGGCAGCGGCAAGAAGTTCAAGTACTGCCACGGCAGGAATCGTTAATGGCCGAGGCTTTAGAGGTAACGCCCGCCGAGCTGGACAAGTTTGCGGACCGGCTCGGCGAGGTCGAGTCGTATCTTCATTTGGACGAGAAGCGCACCCACGTGACCGAGCTTGAGGCCAAGAGCGTCGCTCCCGGCTTTTGGGACGACGCCGATGCCGCTCGCGCCACGATGGAAGAGATTGCGCGCGCCAAGGAGGATATCGCCGCCGTGGATACCGCGCGCGGCGAGCTCTCCGATGCCCGCGCGGCGCTGGAACTTGCCGAGGAAATGGGCGATGACCCCGATGCCGCTGCACTGCGTGAGGAGGCTGCCGCCACGGCTGATCGTCTGGCTCGCGCCATCGATGAGCTCGAACTTTCGAGCTGGTTTACCGGCGAGTTCGATCACGGTGACGCGATTGTGACCATCAAGCCCGGACAGGGCGGCTTGGAGGCGCAGGACTGGACCTTCATGCTCTTTAAGATGTACATGAAGTACTGCCAACGCCGCGGCTGGAAGGTCACCATCAACGATTGCCCCGCTGCCGAGGTCATTGGCATTGATCGCGCGACCTTTACCGTTGAGGGCAAGGATGCCTTCGGTATGCTTCGTGCCGAGGCCGGCGTTCACCGTTTGGTGCGCATTAGCCCCACCGATGACAAGAAGCGTCGACAGACTACGTTTGCCGGCGTCGAGGTCATTCCGGTGCTGCCCGACGATATCGATATCGAGATCAACCCCGACGATATCCGCGTCGACGTGTACCACGCAAGCGGCCCGGGCGGCCAGGGCGTCAACACCACCGACTCCGCCGTGCGCGTGACGCATTTTCCCAGCGGCATTGTAGTGACCTGCCAAAATGAGCGCAGCCAGATTCAGAACAAGGCCGCGTGTATGCAGATTCTCAAGGCCCGCCTGTACGAGATTGAGCTCGAGAAGCGCGCCGAGGCGCTCGACGAGATCCGCGGTCCCAAGACCACGATTGGCTTTGGCAACCAGATCCGCAGCTACGTGCTCTATCCGTATCAGATGGTCAAGGACCTGCGCTCGGGCGTGGAGACCAGCAACGTCGACGCCGTTCTCGACGATGGCGACTTGGATCCGTTTGTGATCGGCTACCATCGCTGGGCTACCGGCAATGCTGATGCGGAGTCTCCGTCCGCTTAAGCCCCGGGTGAGTCACGGACCGACACTAAACTCTGGACAGGCGGTTTTATATCCAGAGCAAACCCGCCGCGGGGTGGTTTTTCCTCGGCGAATCGGTAGAATCGAATACGGTAAGAAGTTCAATGCGCACCCAAGGGGGTGCGCTTTTTTGAGGGAGGTAGCATGGCATATCGTCTGGATATCAAGCGCATTCTTTCAATGAACTTCTTCCGCGATCTACCCCAGATCATGCTTGGGTGCGCTTTGGCGGCCATCGCGACCGACCTGTTTTTGATTCCCAACGGTCTTGCCGCCGGTGGCGTTACGGGCCTTGCGACTATTATCCAGGCGGTCGGTGCCGCGCGGGGCGTGTCGCTGCCCGTCGGTATCCAAACCATCGTGATGAACGCCTTGCTGTTGCTGGTCGTAATGCGCGAGGGCGGCATGTTCTATGTGGTACAGACGGCGACAGGCTTTGTGCTACTGGGCTTCTTTACCGACCTGTTTGCCCCGTTTGTAGCGCCTCTGGCAGATGCAGACCTGATGCTTCCCGCTATGTGGGGCGGCATTATCACGGGCATTGGTTGCGGCATGGTGTTACGCGCCGGCGCCAACACCGGCGGCTCCGACACCATCGGCCAGATTATCTCACGTAATACCTCGCTGCCGGTGGGTTCGACCGTCATGGCGATCGATGTCGCCGTATGCGCGGCATCGGCCCCCGTCTTCTCTCTGGAGAACGCGCTGTATGCAGGGCTTTCGATGGTAATTAGCGGCTATGTGATCGACGCTGTGGTCGATGGCGGCAACAAGCGCCGTATGGTGCTCATCATCTCGGAGAATTTCCCCGATATCGCGGCCGATATCATGTATGGCCTGGGTCGCGGCTGCACTAAATTTAAGGCGACCGGCATGTATTCGGGCGCGGAGAAGCCGGTGATTATGGTGATCGTTAGCCGCCGCGAGCTCAATACACTCAAGACCATCGTGCGCGAGCGCGATCCTCAAGCTATCGTGACGGTCGCCGACGTTACGGAAGCCTTCGGCGAGGGGTTCAAGGACATTAACGCGTAGGGCAGACTGCGCTCCATCCAAAAGACGTTCACATTGATAAACCGATTCATCAGCGGGTCTGCCAGCTAAATTATTCAAATAATGATAAAAACTCTGGTAAAGCCTTCAGTTTCCAGCATAATGAATGGCGCACGTGCATTGCGGCTGGGTTGGGATTACCTTCTGCGCCGTGCGCATCTTGTCTAAAGAGGATGAAAGGAAGGCACAATGAGCGACGAAGAGCTCAAAAAGGTTGCCAACGAGGTAAGGAAGGGCATCGTCACCGGCGTGCACGCTGCCAAGTCCGGCCATCCGGGCGGTTCGCTCGGCTCTGCCGACATCATGACTTATCTGTACTTTGAGGAAATGAATGTCGACCCGGCCGATCCTCGCAAGGCCGACCGCGACCGCTTTGTGCTCTCCAAGGGCCATTGCGCTCCGGGTCTGTACGCCGTGCTCGCCGAGCGCGGATTCTTCCCCAAGGAGGACCTCGAGACGCTGCGCCATATCGGCAGCCACCTGCAGGGCCACCCCAACATGAACGACACCCCGGGCGTCGACATGTCCACCGGCTCGCTGGGCCAGGGCATCTCCGCCGCCGTGGGCATGGCCGTCGCCGCCAAGCACTGGGGCGATATTTACCGCACGTACGCCCTGCTGGGCGACGGCGAGAGCGAGGAGGGCCAGGTCTGGGAGGCCGCCATGTTTGCCGGCAATCAGCAGCTCGACAACCTCTGCGTGATCGTTGACCACAACGGTCTGCAGATTGACGGTCCCGTCGAGGAGGTCAACGATCCCATGCCGCTCGCCGACAAGTTCCGCGCCTTTAAGTTCCACGTGGTGGAGCTCGCCGACGGCAACGACTTCGGTCAGATTCGCGCCGCCTTTGCCGAGGCTCGCGCCACCAAGGGTCAGCCTACCGCCATTATCGCCGAGACCATGAAGGGCAAGGGCGTTTCCTTTATGGAGAACCAGGTTGGTTGGCACGGCAAGGCCCCCAACGATGAACAGTTTGAGCAGGCCATGGCAGAGCTCACGGCCGCCGGAGAGGAGCTCTAGGATGGCAGACGTCAAGAAAATCGCCACGCGCGTAAGCTACGGCGAGGCCCTCGTTGAGCTCGCTGCCGAGCACGACGACTTTGTGGTCCTCGACGCCGACCTGGCTGCCGCCACGCAGACCGGTAAGTTTAAGGCCGCCTGCCCCGACCGCTTCTTCGATGTGGGCATTGCCGAGAGCAACCTGATGGGTGTCGCCGCCGGTATCGCGACCACCGGTCGTACTGCCTTCGCGAGCACCTTTGCCATGTTTGCCGCCGGCCGCGCTTTTGAGCAGGTCCGTAACTCCATCGGCTATCCGCACCTCAACGTCAAGATCGGCGCCACGCACGCCGGTATTTCGGTGGGCGAGGACGGCGCCACGCACCAGTGCTGCGAGGATATCGCCCTTATGCGTGTTATCCCTGGCATGACCGTGATTGTCCCGGCCGACGACGTGGAGGCCCGCGCCGTGGTCCGCGCCGCCTACGAGTGCGACGGCCCCGTGTACATGCGCTTTGCCCGTTTGGCCTCGCCGGTCATCAACGACCCCGAGACCTACAAGTTCGAGCCGGGCCGCGGCATCGTCATGCGTGAGGGCGCCGATGTGACCATCATCGCCTGCGGCCTGATGGTTGGCGAGGCTCTCGAGGCTGCCGAGCAGCTCGCTGCCGAGGGCATCGACGCCGAGGTCATCAACATGCACACCATTAAGCCCATCGACGCCGATCTGATCGTCAAGAGCGCCGCCAAGACCGGCCACGTCGTGACCGTCGAGGAGCACTCCGTGATCGGTGGCCTGGGCAGCGCCGTTGCCGACGTGCTCTGCGCTCAGTGCCCGACGCCGCTCAAGAAGATTGGCGTCAACGATACCTTTGGCGAGTCCGGTCCGGGCGCCGAGCTCCTGCACAAGTACGGCCTGGATGCCGCCAACATCGTGGCAACCACCAAGGAGTTCTTGGCCTAGGGCAAGACGAGGCAAAGTATCGCTTTAGCAACCGTAAGCAAGCCAGAACAGGGGCGCCCCCAAAGAGGGCGCCCCTGTTTTTGTCGGTAACAAACAAATTAGGCCCGCACCAAGCAAGGGCTTCCTCAGGGAAGCGGGCCCAGGCCAGCAAAGTGCAACTCAGCCCTTCCAACTTTGTATATGCAGCACCCCAAGAAAAACGCGGCGACTCCTTAGTAGCCGCAGGCCGCGCACAGGGCTACCTCCCAAATCATTCCGCAGGACGGAGGAGTCCCCGCAGTGCGAAGCGCGCAGCGGGGACTCCGACATGTCCGAGGACGATTTGGGAGGTAGCCCTGTGCGCGGCCGGTGAGACCAAAACCCTGCCATGCTTCTTATGTGCAGCGAAGCTAATGCTGCTAAAATACAAAGCGCTCATGTAGTTTAAACGCACGATGATAAGGAGCACCAGTGGGTAACCACTTCCGTACCTCCGGTGCGGGCGATGAGGCCCCCAAGACACGGCAAGGTGTCCCGGGCACACGTTTCGCCACTCCGGATTCAGAGGGCCAGCATATTGCCCAGGCCCCCGCACAGCCGGCAGATCAGGCACGGCCGGCATCCGATCCCTTTGCCTACAATCCCCCCAGCGATGTCGAGCTTTCTGCCGCTGCGGGCTTTGAGCCCGTCCAAAAGGTGACTGCTCGCGTGAACCAGCCTCAGACGTCAGCCGAGCCTCAGCCGACCATGGCGGGCATTCCCGATCCCATGGTTCCTGCTACGCCCGCGCCGCAACCGGCGCAGTCCGGCCTCTTTGCCGGCATTCCCGATCCTACGCAGCCCGCTGCGCCCATGGTCGAGAATGATCAGGCTGCCGAGGTCGCAAGTCTTGACAATGCGCTCAACAACCCCGATTTTACGTCGGTGTTCGCGCCTATCGATCCGCAGGCAAGTCGCAAGAAGATGGCCAAGCAGGCCGGTGTCGAGCCCGTCATTCTGATGGAGCATGTCACCAAGATCTACCCGGCACAGCCCAACAAGCCCGCACTCGACGACATCAACATCGAGATCTATCCGGGTGAGTTCGTCTTCTTGGTCGGTCATTCCGGATCGGGTAAGACCACGCTGCTTTCCACGCTCAACCGTGATGTCAGGCCTACGAGCGGTCGCATTTTGGTCGCCGGTCAGGATCTCATGAAAATCAAGAACCGCAAGGTTCCCTTCCTGCGCCGCCAGATTGGCGCCGTGTTCCAGGACTTTAAGCTTTTGCCGCAAAAGACCGCCTATGAAAACGTGGCGTTTGCCCTGCAGTGCATAGGCAAGCCCAAGGGCGTCATTCGCAGCCAGGTGCCCGAGGTACTGCGTCTGGTCGGCTTGGCCGATCAGATGGACTCGCTGCCCGATCAGCTTTCCGGCGGCGAGCAACAGCGCGTGGCCGTCGCCCGCGCCATGGTCAACCGTCCGCCGCTGCTGATTTGCGACGAGCCAACGGGCAACCTCGACCCGGCAATTTCGCTCGGCATCATGAAGCTGCTCGAGCGCATTAACCGCACCGGTACGACCGTGATCGTGGCTACCCACGATCGCGAGATGGTCGATAGTATGCATCGTCGCGTGATCGCCCTCGAGGGCGGCCACGTAATCCGCGACCAGGAGAGGGGAGGTTACGGCAACTATGGCACCAACTAACGTGGGCTATTCGCTCAAAGAGGCAATGAGCCACTTCTTCCGTAACTGGACCACCTCGCTCGGCGCCGTCATCACGATTTTTCTTTCGCTGTTTATCATCGGCCTGTTCATCATGGGTTCCGCGATGCTGAACTCCGTGATCGGCACCGTTGAGGACCAGGTTGTTATCAACGCGTTTATTAGCGATGACGCCGACCAGGCCGACGTCCAGGCTTTCGAGAGTGAGCTCAAGACGTGGAACAACGTTAAGTCCGTGACCTATAAGGACAAGGACGACGCGCTGGCCGAGTACACGAGCAAGATGTCGGGTAACGCCGACGCCACTCTGAGCGCACTTGATGGCCAGAATCCGCTGCCTGCTTCGTTCGCGATCGAGATGGACGATCCGTCCCAGGTCGAGAGCACGGCCAAGAAGCTCAAGAAGAACTCCGATTTCCAGAAGATCGCGGATGACGGTGACGTTGACGCGAGCGTTCTGTACGGTCAGGAGGAAGTGAGCCGCCTGTTCCAGGTGACGAACTACATCCGCATCGCTGCCGTTGTGCTTGTTGGTTTGCTGACGTTTATCGCGTTCATCTTTATCAACAACACGATTCGCCTGTCGATTACGGCTCGCCGCCGCGAGATTGCTATCATGCGCCTGGTGGGCGCCAGCAATGGCTTTATTCGCGGTCCGTTTATCACCGAGGGCGTGCTGCAGGCCGTTTTGGGCTCGCTGCTTTCCATCGGTGTTTTGGAGCTGCTTCGCAACCTGTTGGTTCCGCGTCTTCAGGAGAGCATTGGCTGGATGTCGTTTGCGCTGCCGATGCAATACTACCTGGTGACGTATGCCGCACTGATACTGGTCGGCGTGATCATCGGTCTCTTTGGTTCCGCCATTGCCATGCGTCGCTACCTGCGCGTGTAGACACAGCTGGAATTAGTTTTGCTAACGGGCCGTCCCGCTCTGGGGCGGCCCGTTTTTTGATCCCGTGCGACGGAGGAAAAGGGCTCACCGGCAGTTCGGCTTGTCTCGATAATTCGATTTTCTCCGTCACATAGGGATCATGACGCGAGGTGCGTGCCCTGTTGTTGATTGGGTAGACTCTTTGATGCGTGCGGTTTAGGCCTGCACGGTGTTTTGACATGATGCGGATGCGCCTGCGGGCCCCGCAACAGATAGTAAGGAGGCGCCATGGGGCGCAATAACAAACATAAGCGTAGCGCTCGCAACAAGCGCGCGCCAGTGCGTAGCGAGCGGCGTCCCAGCCTGACGGGCCGTGTGCAGCTCCATGAGCACAGCGCCTATGTTGTCACCGATAATGGCGACTATAAGGTTATGGGTCGCGGCAAGCGCGAGATTATGGACGGCGACATCGTGGCCGTGAGCATTAAGACCGGACCGCGCGGCGATCGCCGTGCCGTGATCGAGGGCGTTGTCGAGCGCGCGGCCATAAGCGTGGTGGGCACGTATCAGACGGCAGGCCCGCTCGGTGTGATCGAGCCGCTTGATTCGCGTCTCAAGGCCGATTTCTTTATTTTGCCCGAGGATACTTCGGCGGAGCGTTTAGGCGTGCATCCGGGCGATGCAGTCGTCGCACGCATTTTGAGCTATCCGACGCGCTTGGAATCGGGCACCGTGACTCTTGAGCGCCGTATTGGCGGCGACGATGCACCCGACTTGGGCGTTCAATATGTCATGGCTCGTTACGGCTATACCGATAGTTATCCCGAGACCGCCCTTGCCGAGGCCGAGGAGCTATCGCTCGACGTGGCGACAGCTCTTAAGGACCCACTTCGCCGTGATCTGCGCGACCGTTTTATCATCACGATCGATCCGGTCGACGCGCGCGACTTTGACGACGCCATCTCTTTGGAGCGCACGACGCAGGGCGGCTACAAGCTGGGTGTCCATATCGCCGATGTATCGCATTATGTGGCCTGGGACGGACACATCGACCTAGAGGCTCGCCATCGCACGACGTCGGTGTACCTTGCCGATCGCGTGCTCCCCATGTTGCCCGAGCGCCTGTCGAATGACCTGTGTTCCTTGCGCCCCGACGAGGATCGCCTGGCGTTTACCGTCGACATCGAGCTCGATGCGCAGGGGCACGTCCGCCACTACGATCCGTATCCCAGCGTGATTCGCTCGCGCGTGCGCATGGACTATGACGGTGCCGAGGCACTGCTGGTGCGTGCCGGTGCGGTGGAGTACTCCGTGTTGAAAGGTGCCGCCGAGGATGTTGCTGCAGCCGAGGCGTCGCGCGAGGAGGCGCTTGAGCGCGGTTTGACTGGCGAAGAGACTGCCCGCGACTACGACGTGGATCTGAGCGATTTCCTAGTTGCTGCCAACGAGCTTGCCGAGCGACGCCGTCGCATTCGCCGTGCGCGCGGCTCGGTCGACTTTGACACGGCGGAGATTCGCGCTTTGCTGGACGAGGACGGCGTTCCCGTGCAGATCGTGGCCCGCGAGCGCTCGTGTGCCACGTCGCTCATCGAGGAAGCTATGCTGCTTGCCAACGAGTGCGTTGCCGAGTGGCTGGCAGACCGCGATATTGAGGCATGCTATCGCGTGCATGAGGATCCCAGCCCCGACAGCTTGCACGGGGCCGCTGTGGCGCTGGCGCAGCTGGGTATCATCGACGATCGCCGCGCGGCCGGCATTGCCCTGGGAAGTCCCGATGAGCTGCAGGCGGCGGTTGACGCTGCCGCTGGCACGGCAAATGCCCCGCTTGTCAACACGTTGCTATTGCGCAGCATGCAGCGCGCGCTGTACAAGCCGCGCAACGAGGGCCACTTTGCGCTCGCCGCGCCGTGCTACTGCCACTTTACGAGCCCTATCCGACGCTATCCGGACCTTGTTGTCCATCGCGTGCTCAAATTGCAACTGGCGTATGAGCAGCTGGGCGGCAAGGATGCCTTGGCGCGCACGCCGCGGCTGATCGGCAAGGGTCGCGAGTCGCTGCCGCGCATCTTGCCGCAGATTTGCCGTGCATGCAGCGATGCCGAGCGTGCGGCGGACTCCGCCAGCCATGCGACGCAAAAGATCAAGATTGCCCAGTATTACGAGGATCGTCTGGGCGAGCGCTATGCCGGAACCATTTCGTGGGTCAGCAGCATGGGCCTCTTTGTGCGCCTCGACCTGACACAGGTCGAGGGCTTGGTCTCGATTAAGAGCTTGGGAAGCGAGTGGTTCGAGTTTGACGAGGACGCGCTCACGCTCACGGGCGTCGACACGGGGACTCGCTATGAGCTGGGGCAGCGCGTGATCATCGAGGTCTCGCGCGTCAACACGACCCGCGGGCACTTGGATTTCAGGCTTATTCATTAGCCGGAATTTGGTGATTGATAGAGAACGGGGCGGTCTTTTGGGGCTGCCTTTTTCGTGGCGGTTCAATCGTCTTGCCGCTCGCGCGCTTGCGTCTTCCGCCTGCTATAGGGGAGATAAAACCTACCAAAATAAACCTGTCCCTTTTTGGGAGGTTTACGAGAGAGCGGGGATGAGATGACAACGGTGTACGGGTATGCGCGGGTGAGCTCGCGTGATCAAAATCTGAATCGGCAGCTGGATGCGCTGGGCGCCTATGGCGTGGAACCGGCGAATATCTTTGCCGACCATGCGAGTGGCAAGGACTTCGATCGACCGCGGTATCGCGAGCTGCTGTGCGCGTTGGATTCCGGCGATGTGCTGGTGGTACTTTCCATTGATCGGCTGGGCCGTAACTACAGCGAGATCCTCGAGGAATGGCGGTGCATAACCAAAGAGCTCGGCGCCGCCATCGTGGTGCTGGACATGCCATTGCTCGACACGCGCGCCAGAGACTGTGGTGGGTCGGACGTGACGAGTACGTTGATTGCCGATATTGTTTTGCAGCTGCTGAGCTATGTGGCGCAGGTGGAGCGCGAGAACATCCACCGGCGCCAAGCCGAGGGCATTGCGGCGGCGCGAGCGCGCGGTGTGCGCTTTGGCCGGCCCCCGCAAGCCCTGTCCCCCGCAATTCGAGCTGGTACGCGATGCCTACGAGGCGGGTGATATCACGCGGAGTCAGGCGGCAAAGCGGCTAGACGTGTGCGTGGGGACGTTCGATCGCTGGATGCGCGAGATGGAGTAGGGGCGCCACGGTCCTTTGGCGCCCCGATTCGAACATTTTGGATTTCGCTACGGCGACAACTGCATTTGGGGGTACACTCGCTGCTGCTCAAAAAATGACGGAGGTTAGCCCTTGGCGCGTGTGGAGCACGTGGTCGGATGGATTTCGATTGTCCTGCTGGTCGTGACGCTGGCAAGTATTTGGATGCTGACGGAGCAAAACGTGGAGCAGACGTCGTCGCTCAGCGAGTCCACCGCGCGTGCGGTGGAAGGACGGGCCGCGGACGTGCGGCCCGACGCCACGCAGGAGTTCCAGGCGGGGGATGCCGTCGAGGGCACGGATTCAACGACTGCCACTGTTCATCCCGACCCGCTTGCGCCCGTTCGTCTGTGGATGGGTGCCAACATTCGTCGCGTCGCACATACCGTTGAGTTCTTCTTTGTAGGACTTTTTGCTTCGTTGGTGGCGGTGTGCTTGGATAAGCGCGTGTCGCCCACTCGATTACGGTGCGTGTCTGTCTTAGCCTTTTGCGCCGTCTGCTCTGTCGGTGACCAAGTGCACAAGATCTTTGTTCCTGGTCGTCATTTCGACATGATCGACCTGGGCTTCGATGCCGCGGGTTACGTTGTCGCCATGCTGTTGGTGCTGTTGGCCGCCGCGCTGGTTCAGTGCGCGACCTGTCCCATTGGCGCCCATGCGAGGCGCTAACCTCAAGATGGAAAATCGCGACCGCCTGTACGTCGGCGCTGGTTACAATATCGGCATCGGTCGCAGATGGCCATCGATGCGCTGTTTGCCAGACACTTGTCTTTTCTAAGAAGGGAATCCCCATGGCAGTGCTGTTTGTTGAATACCCCAAATGCTCGACGTGTAAAAAGGCCAAGGCCTGGTTGGACGAGCATGGGGTTGAGTACGTCGATCGCGATATTGTTACAGACAATCCTTCGGCTGAGGAACTTGCGACCTGGATTGCTCGTTCGGGGCTGCCGGTGCGACGCTTCTTTAACTCGTCGGGCATGAAATATCGAGAGCTTGGTCTGAAAGCGCGCTTGGATGCGGGTATGACGGACCAGGAATGCTGCGAGCTGCTGGCGACTGACGGCATGCTGGTTAAGCGCCCGCTGCTGGTGGGCGACGACTTTGCGATCCCCGGCTTTAGGGAAGCGGCTTGGACCGAGGCGTTGCTGTAGCGGCTTCGGAAAGTGCGTCCCATTTTGAGTGCTGATTCTGGGATGTGCTTTCCGGTTGAGGGCTCTATCGGAAATGACATCCCGTTTCGAGCGCTGATTCTGGGACACGGTTTCCGGTTGAGGGCTCGACGGGAAAGTGGGGACCAGTTTGAGCTTGAAATCTGGGATGCGCTTTCTTCCGGCGGGCCTACTCCAGGGCGGGCCTGCCCCAGTCAGTCCTTCAGCTGCGCCCATTCGTGTGGGTCGTAGATCTTTACGTGCTTGTCGGGCGTGTCGTTCCTGTACTCTTCGTCCATAAAGGGCAGGTATGCCTGAATGCCGGGGCAGATAAACGGAATTCGTTGCCGCTGCCGCCGCTCTCGCTGCCGCCGCTCCAGGTTCGTCTCGGATATGACGGTCGGCATGCCGGACAGCTCGACGAGACTTGCCTGGATGCGCTTGAGGTCGGGGAGCGCCGCATGCCATGACGTCCGCATGATCAAAAGATACTTCGATTGTGTTGCCTGGTGCTATCGTTTTCGCGTTAGTATCTGCCAACGGTTGACGGCTACCGCTCGCGGCGTTTTGCCCTTCGTGTACAGCGGTCGGCTTCACAGGTCCTTCACGGGCTGGACGAAATTAGGCCAATTTGACCGAATTTTAAAAAAGTCAAAATTGGGGCTTGCGTCACGGAGCGACTTCCCGTATATTTCTTTCTTGCGCAAAGGCACAGCCGAGCGCAGCGATGCAGTCATTGGGATGTCGTCTAATGGCAGGACAGCGGATTCTGGTTCCGTCAATGGGGGTTCGACTCCCTCCATCCCAGCCATTGCATTTGCTACATATGGCCCGTTCGTCTAGCGGTTTAGGACGCCGCCCTCTCAAGGCGGAGATCACCAGTTCGAATCTGGTACGGGCTACCACAAATTGAATGCCCGGGCCTCGCAAGAGACCCGGGTTTTGTGTATACACCGCATGTGTGGAATGAGCCGCGTTTCACCTGGACCGAGGAGTTGCCATGGACCTGCCCATCAGCCTACAAGACATTACGTATGCCGAGAATTACCTGGCGCAGGGAGACCTGGCCACGGCGACGCCGCTGCTGGAGCGTTTGGTGGAGCTCGCCGAGGAGTATATCGATGCCGAGTGCAAAACGGAGGAGAACCGCCAGTACTTTAGCTTCGATAGCAAGTTTGAGCGCCTGGCCTACCGCCGCGTGGAAAAGGATCCACGCGAGCTGGTGCAGGTCGAGGTGCCGTTTGACCGCCTGTACTCCGACATGGCGTTTGCCTACATCCGTCAGCAGGATTATGTGAGCGCCCGCAATGCCTTGATGCAGGCCGTGCGCTGGGACCCCATGAACTGCAACTACCGACTGGATCTGGCCGAGCTGTTCCGTGCGCTCGAGGACAAGCAGGAGTGGGCTTCGCTTTCGTTTTCGGTGCTGGAGCGTGCGAGTGACGGCAGGTGCGCCGCCCGCGCCTACGCCAACTTGGGCCAGTACTTTTTGGAGCCCGAGACCGAGAACGTCTCGGCGGCCGTGGGTTGCGCACGTCTGGCGCTGCGCTTGGCCCCTGGCGATTCACATACGACGCGCTTGCTCAGCAAGATCCATGCCACCTATCCGGATGCCGCCGACGAGAGTGATGAGCATGTGATGGGCGAGCTGGCGTTGCAGGGCGTACCGACCTCGCCTTCGGCCGAGATTGCCATTTGTCTGATTATGTGTGCGACCGACGCTGCGGGCGACGGTGACAAGCAGGAGGCTACACGCCTGACGGTCCGTGCCCGCGACCTGGTGGGCGAGGAGGCATGCGCGGCGATCATTAAGCTGGTGCGCGAAAGCGATGCCGAGCTCAACGCCGAGCGCAAGGCCAAACGCGAGGCTGCGAGCGGGAAAGCCGATGACGCCGAGGAGGCCGGCGATGCCCAGTAAGCGCGAGCGCAAGCTCATCTCCAAGAATCGTTCGGCGCATCACGAATACTTTATCGACGAGACATTCGAATGCGGCATTGAGCTGAGCGGTACCGAGGTCAAGTCGATTCGCGAGCGCGCCTGTCAGATTACCGATACTTTTGCGCTGATTCGCGGCGGCGAGTGCTGGCTGGTGGGTTTGCACATCCATCCCTATAGTCACGGTGGCGTGTGGAACCGTGATCCCGATCGCCGGCGCCGTCTGCTGCTGCATCGCAAGGAGATTGATTTTCTTGACGGCAAACTACGCAACCGCGGCTATGCACTGGTGCCGCTCGAGCTCTACTTTAATACCGATGGTCGCGTTAAGCTGCTGTTGGGCCTGGGCCGTGGCAAAAAGCTCTACGACAAACGCGAGGACATGGCCAAACGTGACGTTCAGCGCGAAATCGATCGCGCGCTTAAGGAGCGTAATCGCTAAGGGTTGATATCCGGGCGGGCGGGGATGTTCATCCATCACTGTTGTCGTACTCCCGGTCTGCTCCTCGCAAGTTGCGGTGGAATAGTTTCTGTTTGTTGGGTATCCAGGCTTAAACAGGGACTTTTTCACCGCAACTGCGTGTGGCTCATTTTTCTTACCGTTCTGACACATATGTCTCATTGTGGGTATATACGTCTGCAAGGCTCAATTCCGAGTTAGGGGAGTGATCGTTTTGGATAAAACTGCGTTCTTTACGATGCCGTGCGGGCTGTATGTGGTGAGTGCCGCGGCAGATGGGTCGCGCGCCGGCTGCATTATCAACACCGCGGTGCAGGTGACGTCCACGCCGCCGCGCATTTCGGTTGCCGTGAACAAGGAAAATGTCACGTCTGGCGTTATCTCGTCTGCCAAGGCCTTTGCGCTGACCGTGATCGATCAGACGGCCGATATGCCCTACATTGGTAACTTTGGATTCCGTACCAGCAGCAACTATGACAAATTTGCCAAGTACGAGACGCGCGAGACCGCACTGGGCATGCCTTATGTTCCCGAGCATGCGGCGGCCTTGTTTAGCTGCCGTTTGATCGACACAGTGGATGTGGGCACGCATCTACTGTTTATCGGCGAGGTCGAGGATGCCGAGCGCCTGAGCGACGAGACGCCGCTCACCTACGATTACTACCATAAGGTCCTGAAGGGCAAGACGCCGCCCAAGGCGTCTTCGTACCAAGGGTAGAAATGCGGTAAAACCGCTTGCATTATATTATTAAGAATATATACTAATAAGCAAAGTACACCAGCAGCCACGTTCGAGAGGAGAACATCATGGCCGAGGAAAAGAAGACGTACAAGTTCGTGTGCACCGTTTGCGGTTACGAGGTAGAGGTCGACACGCCCGAGCTGCCCGAGGATTACGTGTGCCCGGTGTGTGGCGTCGGTCCCGATCAGTTTGAGCTCGTCGAGGAGTAGCTCGTAGACACACGACTTGCAGCAACATATAGCTCTGTCCAAGGGCCCCGGTCGGATATCCCGGCCGGGGCCCTTTTCCTCCGTCCCCAAGGGATCACGGCTGCTATTAGCCGATCCTGTCTGTTGTGAGTCCGGCCGACCTTTTGTCTTAACCTGCAACATCTAACGGCTCAAAACGGGTCTTCCTGTTACAGAACGAGACAAACCAAAACCATCATTCCCAAAATCTCAATCTATAACATTTAGGCACGTAAAACCCCCTCTACTTGTTACAGATCGAGACAAAAGGTTGGGGCTGAAGAAATATCTCGATCTGTAACATCTGGGCGCGGAAATTGGGTCCACTTGTTACAGATCGAGACAAACTGAAACTATCTCTCAGAAAATCTCAATCTGTAACATCTAAGGGCTCAAAACGGCCTCACGTGTTACAGATTGAGACGTTATATCTGGACAGTCACGCCATCCCATTACATCCCCGTTAGCAGCACGATGTCGAGAATCGTCACGATGACGCCGATCCCTACGAGCAACGCGTTGAGCGGGCGCGAGTTGGCGTATTTGCCCATGACGCGGGGCGAGCTGGTGAGTCGTATGAGCACAAAGACCGTAATCGGCAGCTGAAGCGACAACAGTGCCTGACTCCAAATGAGACCCTCAAAAGGATTCGGGACGATCAGGCACGCCGCCACTGCGCCGACGAAACAGGCCGCCACTCCGATCGAGGAATGTCGGTCGTGGATGTCGTATTCCTCGTCGAATATGCCCGCGGTGATGGTGCCCGCCGCCATGCCCGCCGTCACGCTACTCGATATGCCCGCAAACAGCAGTGCCACCGCAAAGATGGTCGAGCTTGCCGGGCCCAGAATGGGGGAGAGCGTGGCCGCTGCGACGGCGAGGTCGTCTACGACAATGCCGTGCGCAAAGAAGGTCGTTGCGGCCAGGATGACCATGGCCGAGTTGATTGCCCAGCCCACACCCATCGAAAAGAGCGTGTCGAAGAGCTCGTAGTGCAGGCGTTCTTCGATAACCTGCTCGCCTTGGCCTTCAAAGTGCATGGATTGGATGACCTCGGAGTGCAGGAAGAGGTTGTGGGGCATAACGACCGCGCCTAGGACACTTACGATAATCGCGACTGAGCCGGTGGGCATACTGGGTGTAATCCAGCTTGTGGCGGCTTGCGGCCAGTCGACCTTGACCAGCAGAAGCTCGGCTAAAAACGAAAGTCCCACCACGCCCACGAAGGCGATGATCCAGCGTTCGGCGCGTTTGTAGGAGCTTGTCATGAGCATGGCAATCGATGCCGCCGCCACGATGATGCAGCCGGCACGTACGGGCAGGCCAAAGAGCATTTGAAGTGCGATCGCACCGCCCAGGACTTCGGCCATGGCGGTGGCGACCGTGGCTAGATACGCGCTGCCGAGTATCGCACGCCCGACGAGGCGGGGCAGGTGGCGCGTCGTGGCCTCGGCAAGACACATGCCCGTGGCGATGCCCAAGTGAGCCGCGTTGTGTTGCAGCACGATGAGCATGATCGTGGACAGCGTGACGATCCACAGCAGCGCGTAGCCAAACTGCGAGCCGGCGGCCATATTGGAGGCCCAATTGCCCGGGTCGATAAAGCCGACGGTCACGAGCAGCCCGGGGCCGATATGCCGTGCGATGTCGAGTCCGCCGTGGCCGCCGGTGCGCGGGGAGCCAAAGTGATATTTGAGATGGTCGATCATGGTGCACTCCTGCGTGCCGTTTGTTTGACGCCGCAAAGGATACCCGTTTTAGGCTCGAAATTTGACCATGACTAACAAAATTGTTGTGATGGTAAAAGGGGGTTGCCGAAATGTCTTGATCTGTAACAACTAGAGATGGAAATTGGGCCTAGGTGTTACAGATCGAGACAGGAAGAAATGGTCCTATGGAAAAACTCGATCCGTAACAGCTGACCGCCAAAACCGGCCCCTCGTGTTACAGATTGAGACATTCGGAACCGTCTCTCGAGAACATCTCAATCTGTAACAGTTGGTCGTCGAAATTGGGTCTTCCTGTTACAGATTGAGATGTTTGAAGCGGTGAGCTTACAGGCCGAACCTGGGGTCCTTGTTGTTGCCCTTGAGGTCGGCGGTGTCCACTCGTAGGGCGTGCGTTACGCAATTGTTTCGAAACGGGCGGGAAACACAATGGGCCGGCGATGCTTCTAGTATGCCTATTCAACTGACTGTCTAAATACTAGGGGAGGATCGCGATGCAGGCAGATTCCGCTCAGCAGCAGGGCCTTTATCGCCCCGAATTCGACCACGATGCATGTGGCATCGGCGCTCTTGCCGATATCAACGGCGAGCGCCACCACCAGATTCTGGACGATGCGCTGTCCATTCTGGTCAACCTGGAGCACCGCGGTGGCACGGGACTTGAGAAGAATACCGGCGACGGCGCCGGCATCCTGTTCCAGGTTCCGCATCACTTTTTCCGCAAAGAGGCTCAAAAGTGCGGCCAGATTCTGCCGGCAGAGGGCGACTATGGCGTGGCCATGCTGTTCTTTCCGCAAGACGACAAGGGCGTAGAGGATGCCCGCCGCGTGTTTGAGGAAGGCTGTGCCGAGGCCGGCGTGCCGCTGCTCTTTTGGCGCGAGGTGCCGGTCGACCCTCACGATCTGGGCGAGACGGCCCGTGCCTGCATGCCCACCATCCTGCAGGCTTTCCTGGGCCGTCCGGACGACACGCCCGCCGGCGATGCCTTTGAGCGTCGCCTGTACGTGTGCCGCCGTACCATCGAAAAGAAGGCCGACGCCGAGTTTGCCCTGCGCGACAAGATCTTCTATGTGTGCTCCATGAGCTCGCGCACCATCGTGTACAAGGGCATGCTGGTCGCCACGCAGATGCGCCGCTTCTTTATCGATCTCAACGACGCCGCCGTCAAGACGGCCGTGGCGCTCGTCCACTCGCGCTACTCCACCAACACCACGCCTAGCTGGGAGCGCGCACATCCCAACCGCTTTATTATCCACAACGGCGAGATCAACACCCTCAAGGGCAACGTCAACTGGATTCGCGCCCGCGAACCTAACCTGTACAGCCCCGTGCTGCAGCATGATCTTGAGCGTGTGATGCCCATCATCAACCGCGAGGGTTCCGACTCCGCGATTCTGGATAATGTGCTCGAGTTTTTGGTCATGAACGGCCGTCCGCTCACGCGTGCCGCGTCCATGTTGCTGCCCGAGCCGTGGGACCACAACGACAACCTGAGCGAGGAGCGTCGCGCCTACGATGCCTACCAGTCCATGCTCATGGAGCCCTGGGACGGCCCGGCGGCCATCGCCTTTACCGACGGCCGTACGCTGGGTGCCGCCCTCGACCGCAACGGCCTGCGCCCGGCTCGCTACTACGTGACGCGCGACGGCCGCTTTATGCTGGCAAGCGAGGTGGGCACCATCGAGGTGCGCCCCGAGAATATCCTGACAAGCGGTTGTTTGGGACCGGGCCAGATGCTCGAGGTCGATTTTGCCCGCGGCCGTGTGATCTACAATGACGAGCTGCGCGCCCGCTATGCCAAGGAAAAGCCCTACCGCGATTGGATTGCCGAAGAGACGCTGACCGTTGACGCGCTCGACAAGCCCGCCGCGGCAACGCCCGCCGAGGATGCCGAGGTGCCCGCCGCCGTGCGTATGGCCAAGCTCGGCTACCACTGGGATGATGTTGACGAGGTCGTGCGCCCCATGGCCCAGCAGGGCAAGGCCCCGCTCGCCTCGATGGGTATCGATGCGCCGCTGGCCTGCCTGTCCAAGAAGACGCGCTCGTTCTTTGACTACTTCTATCAACTGTTCGCCCAGGTCACGAACCCGCCGATCGACGCCCTGCGCGAGCATATGGTCACCTCGACCACGCTCTACCTGGGCAACCACGGCAACCTGCTCGAGGACTCTCGTACGGCCTGCCAACTGGTGCGTCTGGAGCGCCCACTGCTGAGCGAGGAGGAGTTCGACCGCATTTGCGCGATTGACCGTGTTGGCTTTAAGACCCGCCGTTTCCGTGCCGTTTACCGCCGCGATGCCGGCGAGGGCGCGCTGCAGGCTGCGCTCAAGCAGCTTGCAGAGGACGTTGAGGCTGCGGTCCGCGACGGCGTGAACATCGTGGTGTTGAGCGATCGCGCCGGAGTGGACGAGGTACCCGTGCCGTCACTGCTCGCCGTGGGCTGCGTGCACAACCACCTGATCCGCGCCGGCGTGCGTACCTTTGCCGACATCGTGGTGGAGTGTGGCGACGCCGTGTCTCCGCACGACTTTGCGGCGCTGGTGGGCTACTCCGCGAGCGGCATCTATCCGTACAACGCGCATGCGTGCATTCGCGACCTGGCGGCGCACGGCGATCTGGATGTGACAGCCGAGCAGGGCATCGCCAACTACAATAAGGCTGCGACCGCCGGCATCGTTTCCATCATGTCCAAGATGGGCATCTCCACGGTGCAGAGCTACCATTCGGCGCAGATCTTCGAGGCCGTGGGCTTTACGCCGGAGTTCGTCAACGCGTACTTCGCCGGCACGGTGAGCCGTGTGGGCGGTATGGGTGTCGAGGACGTTGAGCGCGAGCAAAACGAGCGCTACGACGCCGCGCTCGCTATCCTTAAGAGCCCGGCTCCCGATCAGCTGCCCACGCTGGGTCTGACCAAGTGGCGCCCGCTCGGCGGCGAGGATCACCTCATCGATCCGCAGACTGTCTACTTGCTGCAGACCGCCTGCCGTGAGGACAGCTACGACACCTTTAAGGAGTACAGCGCCCGCCTGCACCGCACCGGCCGTGCCGTGCGCCTGCGTGACTTGCTCGACTTTAATGCCAACGGCCGCACGCCGGTTTCGCTCGACGAGGTGGAGCCCGCGCGCAACATCGTCCGCCGCTTTAACACCGGTGCCATGTCGTACGGTTCTATCAGCAAAGAGGCGCACGAGTGCATGGCCATCGCCATGAACCGCCTGCACGGACGCTCTAACTCGGGCGAGGGCGGCGAGGATCCGCGTCGCGAGACCCCGCTGGCTAACGGTGACTCCAAGAACTCCGCCATCAAGCAGGTGGCAAGTGCGCGCTTTGGCGTAACGAGCCGCTACCTGTGCAGCGCCTTCGAGATTCAGATCAAGATGGCCCAGGGCGCCAAGCCCGGCGAGGGTGGCCACCTACCCGGTAAGAAGGTCTACCCCTGGATCGCCGAGGTCCGTCAGTCCACGCCCGGCATCGGCCTGATCTCGCCTCCGCCGCACCACGACATCTACTCCATCGAGGACCTGGCAGAGCTGATCTTTGATCTTAAGAACGCCAACCCCGGTGCGCGCGTGTCGGTCAAGCTGGTCAGCGAGGCCGGTGTCGGCACCATCGCCACCGGTGTGGCCAAGGGTGCCGCCGACAAGATCTTGATCAGCGGCCACAATGGCGGCTCGGGTGCCGCGGCGCGCGATTCCATTTGGCACGCCGGCCTGCCGCTGGAGCTCGGCCTTGCCGAGGCTCAGCAGACGTTGCTGCAAAACGGCCTGCGCTCCCGCGTGGTGCTTGAGGCCGACGGCAAGCTCATGGACGGCACCGATGTTGCCGTCGCCTGCCTGCTGGGCGCCGAGGAGTTTGGCTTTGCGACCATGCCGCTCATCTCCATGGGCTGCCTCATGCAGCGCGACTGCCAGCAGGATACCTGCCCGGCCGGCATCGCCACGCAAAACTGTCGCCTGCGTCGCGGCTTCCGCGGCAAGCCCGAGCACGTTGAGCACTTTATGCTCTTTGTTGCCGAGCAGCTGCGTGAGGTCATGGCGAGCCTGGGCTTCCGCACCGTCGACGAGATGGTCGGCCATCCCGAGTGCCTGCGCCAGATTGAGGTACCGGGCAACCGCAAGGCCAACCTGCTTGATCTGTCGCCCGTGCTGGCGAGCGCGACCTGCGAGTTCGGTGCCCATATCCCGGGCGCCGACGGTCGCCACTTCCTGCCGCAGATGGCTGCGGACAGCGAGCTCGACAAGACGCTCGACTCCACGTTGTTTGTGCCCTATACGGCCGATGCCCGTGCGCACCTGCGCCCGATTCGGTTCCGCGCCGATATCGCCAACGTCAACCGTTGCGTGGGCACCATCCTGGGCAATGCGGTGACCAAGGCGCATCCCGAGGGCCTGCCCGCCGGCTCCATCACCATCGATTGCGATGGTTCGGCCGGTCAGAGCTTTGGCGCCTTTCTGCCGCGCGGCATTACGCTCAACGTGTGCGGCGACGCCAACGACTACTTTGGCAAGGGCCTTTCGGGCGGCGAGGTGTCGGTGCGCCCCAACCCGCATGCGACCTACAAGTTCGACGAGAACATCATCGTGGGCAACGTGGCGTTCTTTGGCGCCACGAGCGGCCGCGGCTTTATTAACGGCCTGGCAGGCCAGCGCTTTGGCGTGCGTAACTCCGGTGCCACCGTGGTGGTCGAGGGCTGCGGCAACCATGGCTGCGAGTACATGACGGGCGGCCTGGCGCTCATCTTGGGCGAGGTCGGGCAGAACTTCGCCGCCGGTATGACGGGTGGCGTGGCCTATGTCTTTGACCAGTACGGCACGCTCGAGGCCCGTGTGAACCACGAGAGCGTGGAACTCAAGGCCCCGACGGCTGGCGAGCTGGCGCAGATTCGCGCGCTCATCCAGGAGCACGTGGACGCGACGCAGAGCCCGCGCGGCATTAAGCTGCTCTACAGCTTCGAGACGATGAGCAAGCACTTTGTGAAGGTCATTCCGACCGAGTACGAGCGCGTGCTGGCGATTGTCGCTGCGGCCGAGGCCGTGGGCAAGACGCATGCGCAGGCCGAGGAGTTGGCGTTTGACATCGTGACCGGCCGCGCGAGCAACGCGGATGTCGCTCGCTTTGATGTCGCGGGCGGTGCTGCGCCCGTGGCTGTCAGCTCTGTTGCTTCGACCAAGAAGGAGGCGTAAGTGCCATGGGTAAGCCCGGTGCTTTTCTTGATATCGATCGCGTGACCCACGAGCTGCGCCCCGTGGAGGAGCGCAGCCGCGATTTCGATCCGCTGTATGTGGAGCTCGACGACGATACGCGCCGCGCCCAGGCGAGCCGCTGCATGATGTGCGGCGTGGCGTTTTGCCAGATGGGTGCGAGCTTTGGCAAGGCGCGTCCGAGTGGCTGTCCGCTGCACAACCTGATTCCCGAGTGGAACGAGCTGGTGTATCGCGGTCGCTGGGACGAGGCGGCCGAGCGCCTGTCGCTCACCTCGCCCATGCCCGAGTTTACGAGCCGCGTGTGCCCGGCACTGTGCGAGGCTGCGTGCAACCTGGGTTCGGTCGACGGCCAGCCCACAACGATTCACGATAACGAGCGCGCGATCAGCGACCACGAATGGGCAAACGGCGGCCCGCGTCGCTTTGAGCCGGCAGGGGAGGACGCGCCCTCGGTCGCCGTGGTTGGTTCCGGCCCGGCTGGCCTGGTGGCTGCATGGGAACTTGCGCGTCGCGGTGCCCGCGTGACGGTGTTTGAGCGCGACGACCGCCCAGGCGGTCTGCTCATGTACGGCATTCCCAACATGAAGCTCGAGAAGTCCGTGGTCGAGCGCCGCGTGGCGCTCATGCGCGAGCTGGGCATTGTCTTTGAGCTGGGTACTGACGTTACGAACCCTGCGGTGGCGGCCAAGCTCAATGGTTTTGACGCCGTTGTGGTGGCTGCCGGTGCTCGTACGCCCCGCGGTCTTTTGGCTACGAATGTGGATGCCCCGGGCGTGGTATATGCCGTGGACTACCTGACGGCTTCGACCGTGTCGGTACTCGATGGCGGTGAGCCCGCGGTGAACGCGCGCGGCCTGGACGTTGTGGTCATTGGCGGCGGCGATACCGGCAACGACTGCGTGGGTACCGCGGTGCGCCAGGGTGCACGCAGTGTGCGTCAGTTTGAGTTCTTGCCGGCCGCACCCGATAAGCGTGCGGCGAGCAATCCCTGGCCGCAGTGGCCCAACGTTAAGAAGACCGACTACGGTCAGCAGGAGGCTATCGCTGCCATGGGCGGCGAGATGCGTGCTTGGGGCGTGGATACGCTCGAGGTATTGCTGGACAAGAAGGGCGCTGCCGCGGGCCTGCGCGTGGTCGATCTGGACTGGTCGGCCGGCAAGCCCGAACGCATTGCGGGCTCCGAGCACGAGGTGCCGGCCCAGCTGGTGCTGATCGCCTGTGGCTTTACGGGTCCGGAGCACGGCGTGTTCGACGCTGTTGACGTGCCTATTGGCACGGCGGGCCGTCCGTTGCCCGTGATGGCCTCCGAGGACTCGCATCTTGCGGCTCGCGTGGATGGCGTTGCCGCGGATGCCGCGCCGGTGTATGTGGCCGGCGATGCCCGCAACGGCAGCTCGCTCGTGGTGAGTGCCATGGCCGATGCCCTCGCCTGCGCAGCCGAGGTCGCCGAGGCGCTGGGGCTGTAAGACAATCACGGAGTTACTCAACAATCGAATCGGCAAGGGCTGTCCCCAACGGCCGGCATATAAGGAGCGTCCCCAAGTGCCGGCAGCTGGGGACGTTCCTTACGTGCCGGCATCCGGGGACACTCCTTGCGGGTTTGCGAGCGTTTTGCTCGTTTGCCGACGTTTGGATGCCTACCCGTTGGCGTTTGCGCTCGTTGCGCTCTGCTGTTTATGTGGCGGCTTTAGTTGTTTGCGGACAGCGGCGCGGGTGATTCGTCTAGTTCTACCCGCGTTTTTGTGGCAATTTGCATAATCTGCAAGTATCTCGTCAAGTGCTTGGTCAGCATCTGGTTTGCAGCCCGATGCCCATTTCGCCCGTGATGGCGGCGACCACCCGCCCTCCTCGTAAGCTCAAATTGAGGTTTATCAGTTTGAGGAGGATGCCATGGCTGATCATGTTTTGGACCGGGGACGTCTGGCCGAGGCCGTCGGTGACGATATTACCGGCATGGCCCAGTTTTGGATGCTGCGCAAGTTTCAGTTTTTGGAGGCGGCGCGTACACAGTTTGAAGTGATAGTCGATCCATGGCTCAGCTATTGCGAGGAGCCCTCGCAAAATGAAATCATGGCCTATAACATGGCATTTACCGATTGGCTGCTGTTCGAGCGTCCCTATTACCATGGCAAGACGCTGCTTGAGCTGTATGTTGACGAGCCGCCGGCGTCGCTTTCGCCCGTCTCGCTCAGACGGCTCGAGCAGGTGCGCGGCACGCACTATTTCTCTCGCTTTGGCATTTTGGATAAGGATCCCGCGACCGGTATGGTCGCGCTGCGTGACACGCGTACCGACCGTCGCTTTGACGTCTACGATCCGCATATCGTGCAAAAGGAACACTGGCGCGATGGCGCGATTGCGGTGCGCCTCGCGTGCGTCGACGACGTCTGGCTGACGGCGGGGCAGCTCTACCTCTACGACATTGCGCGCCTGAGCGATACGGCGGTCGACGGGCCTGGCGCCGTGCATCCTGAGGACCTAGAAGATGGCTTCGATACCTCGTGTATCAGCTTCTTTCTCAGGCTGGTTCGCGACATCATGGGCGCCCAGGGGCGCTACGTAAAGTCACTCAACATCTACAAACAGGAATGGGAGTAGGGGATGGGCCTTCGCAGCGCCGCGGCCTGTCTATTTGTCTCGGTCTGTAACGTTTTGGGACAAAAAGCCAGTCTACCTGTTACAGATCGAGACGAATGCTTGGGCGTTGCTGGTTTGTCTAAATCTGTAACGTTTAGGGGTCTGGAGAACGTCTAACTGTTACAGATTGAGACGTTTGGCACCTGGCAGGGGGGATGTCTTGATCTGTAACATCTGCAGGCCAAAATTCGATCCAACTGTTACAGATTGAGACGTTTGGCGCCTATCTGGGGAAATGTCTCAACCTGTAACATCTACAGGCCAAAATTCGACCTAACTGTTACAGATCGAGACAAAGGTTGGCCGCGGTACCGAACAATCTAAATCTGTAACAACTAGTGGCTCAAAGACTGTCTTCCTGTTACAGATCAAGACATTTGTCAGCGGAGGCAACGGTGACGATGGTCCATTTGTCTGACGTGGTGGTGATGAAAGTGTCTAATACCGTTTTCAAACACAAACATGCAGCACGTAGCACCTTGGCGCGGAATAGGATGCTTGCCAGGCTCACGGAGACGGCTGAACAAGGCGTGCTGCTTGCGACGCACGACAATGCCGAGCTCATGTGGCTGCGGCGCCATGTGGGCACAGACGATATTGCGGAGCCCGAATCGCACCTATTCTGTTTTCAGCATGAATGGGATGCGTTGACGCCGCCGGAGCGGGCTCGGCGGACCATCAAGGGGCTTGCGGAGTTTCATCCCGATTGGGCGTTTTGGGGGTATGACGCCGCGCTGATATGGGGTCTGGAGGTGCCGAATGATCTGCTCGGGCCGCGTTACTTGGTCAAGACGGGTTGTTCGGTGGCGTTGAGTACGGGATATAGGCTGCTGCGTCCGCAGGCGGCGGGTGCGCTTGAGCGCGTCGACGGCGTGCGAGTGACGCCGTTTTGGCGCACGGTGGAGGATTGTCTGCTGCGTGCGCCGTTTTCATATGGTCTGGCGATTGCCGATTCTGCGCTGCGGGCGAAGGGCATATCGCGCGACGACCTCTGCGAACGGCTCCAGGCCGATTGCGAGGGCAGACGCGGGTATCGCAGAGCTCAGGTGATTGCGTCGCATGCGGACGGGCTGTCCGAAAACGGTGGCGAGTCTCGGTTCCGAGCGTTCTTTATTGCATACGGTTTTCCGGTGCCAGAGTTGCAGGTGGAGTTTCGCGATCCGCTCGATTCGAGCCAGGTGTTTCGGGTCGATTATTTCTGGAGGCTCGAGGACGGGACGTGCGTGATTGGCGAGCTCGACGGAAGAGGAAAGTATACCCTGCAGGATGGTGGGGATCGGGAGTCGGTCGACCCGTTCGTAGCAGAGCGTCAGCGGGAATCTCATCTGACAATGCTCGGGCACAAGGTGCTGAGGTTCACGTTTGATGAGCTCAAGAACCCGGGGAAGCTGGCTGAAAAGATGAGGCTGGCGGGTATTTCGCAGCGGGCCGATTTGGCTGAGGGATGGAAGCGTCAGTGGTATGGGCGCTGAGGGATACGACTAATGCGGATGTGGTTGTTCCTGTCGAGTTTGTCTCGATCTGTAACAACAAGGGGCCGTTTGGCCTCGTAACTGTTACAGATCGAGACAGAAGGTTGGCTGCCGCTAAAAGATCTAAATCTGTAACATCTATAGGCCGAAAACCTGTCTACCTGTTACAGATTTAGATGTTTGACGACAGGGCTGGAGAATATCTCGATCTGTAACATCTAACGGCCAAAATTCGACCCAACTGTTACAGATTGAGACAAAGGCTGGACGCGGTGCCGAAAGATCTCGATCTGTAACATCTGACTGCTAAAACCTGGTCTACCTGTTACAAATCAAGACGTTTTGCTGGAACGGCCGGAGCATTGCCGTGCTGTCTCCGTTTGTCCTCACAGCTCTCTCGTCCCTCCGCTAACCGATATGTTCGACTTTAGTTTGCTGCATTAGGTGATAATGGACAAATGTTCAAGTTAATCGTGAGGGAGGAGCTCGATATGGCGTCTGCCGATCGTTCCACGTTGTTTATCAATGCGACCGTCCTGGATGGTTCGGAGCATATGGAGCCGCAGCCCGACATGGCCGTGGCCGTTGAGCGCGGTGTCATCACGTGGATGGGGCCGAGTGCTGTGGCGCAGGCGCCTGCAGGTGCCGAGGTCCTCGACCTGGCCGGGGCGTATCTCATGCCGGGCCTCATCAATATGCATGTGCATCTGTGCGGCTCGGGCAAGCCGGTTTCGGCGGGCGATGCGGGCACGCTGATGAAGAAGCTCGATAATCCCGTGGGGCGCGCTATCGTGCGCCATATTCTTAAGGGCAGCGCCCAACAACAACTGGCAAGCGGCGTGACCACGGTGCGCGGCGCGGGCGACCCGCTGTTTGCCGATCTGGCTGTGCGCGATGCTATCGACGCCGGCAAGTATCAGGGTCCGCGTTTGGTGGCGCCGGGAACGGGCGTCACGGTGCCGGGTGGCCACGGCGCGGGCTTGTTCGCCCAGGTGGCCAACAGTCCCTCCGAGGCGGCCGAACAGGTGCGCGACCTGTATGCGCGCGGTGCCGACGTCATTAAACTGTTCGTAACGGGCGGTGTGTTCGATGCGACCGAGGTGGGCGAGCCGGGCGTGCTGCGTATGCCGGTGGAGGTTGCCGCGGCGGCGTGCAAGGCAGCGCACGATATGGGCCTTCCGGTTATGGCTCATGTCGAGAGCATCGAGGGCGTGAAGGCCGCGCTCGAGGCCGGCGTCGATACGATCGAGCACGGCGCTCCGTTGACGCCCGAGATCCTGGAGCTGTACCGCGGCGCCGCGGGAACTCAGCTCGAGGGGCGTGCGCCGAGTGTGACCTGCACGATCAGCCCCGCACTGCCGTTTGTGCTGCTCGATCCGGAGAAGACTCATTCGACTGACACGCAAAAGAAGAACGGCGATATCGTGTGCTCGGGCATTATCGAGAGCGCTCGTGCGGCGCTGGAAGCCGGTATCAAGGTAGGTTTGGGTACGGATTCGAGCTGCCCGTTCGTGACCCAGTACGACATGTGGCGCGAGGTGGCCTATTTTGCCAAGTACGTGGGCGTGAACAATGCGTTTGCGCTGCATACGGCTACGCAGGTCAATGCTGAGCTGCTGGGGCTGGGCGGCGAGACCGGTGCGATCGAGTGCGGCAAGGCTGCCGATATCCTGGTGACGCGCGAGAACCCGCTCGATGACCTGTGCGCTCTGCGCGAGCCGATGCACGTGATGTGTCGTGGCGATCTGGTGCGCAAACTCAAGGTGAGGCGTATTCCCGAGGTGGACGCCGAGCTCGACACGATTATGGCCATGCCAGCCGAGGCGCTTGCCGAGGAGCTTGCCCGCGACGGCGTGGCGTAGGTGTGACGGGGGCGGGCCCTTTGTCGCATTCAAAAAAGCCGAGGTCCCAGTGCGAGGCCTCGGCTTTTATTTTGTCCTGCGGTATAGCGGCTACGAGCGCGTCTCCATCTTGGCGTGGCACTTGGGGCAGGTGACGCGGATTTTGCCTTTGCCCTTGGGAACGGAGAGCATCTGGCCGCAGTTGGGGCACTTGAGGTATGCCGTGGTCTTGCGACCTTTCCACATCTTCTTGGCCGTGCGCTTGGCACGCTCAAAGTCTTCCTTACTGGTGCCGGCCGCGCGTGAGGTGCTGGCCGCTGCAGCGCCGCCACCCAAGCTGGCGACAAACTTGCCCAAGCCGGGGACCTTAGCCGAGCCGGCGACAAAGGCCTCGTTCTCCTTGCGACGTGCGTCGATGTTTTTGGACAGGCCGCGCAGTACGCCGATCACGATGACGGCGATGGCGATCCAACTGAGCCACTGGACGCGGGCCATCGATCCGATCATCGCGATGACGATGCCCGCAAAACCCATCACGATGGTGAGCTCGTCGGCGCCATTGCGGCCCTTCATAAAGTCATTCATGCAAATTGCCTTTCGTTCGATATGCCGCACGCCTTTATACCCGATTTAGAGCAAGGGGGACAGGTTAATCTGCACCAATGTGGTGCAAACATACCCGTCCTCGGAACATCAAGACGGTGCAAAGTGGTCTGTCCCCAATGCGCCGATTACTTAGAGAGCTTGTCGACGACGCGTTCGATCTCGGCGAGCTTCGCGGCTTTGAGGTCTTCGTCGCCCGATTCGATTGCCGAAGTCACGCAGCCCTCGATATGCGCCTTGAGCACGTCGGCGTTAATGCGCGCGAGGAGTGCCTGTGTGGCCATGAGCTGCGTGGAAATATCGACGCAGTAGCGGTCCTCCTCGACCATCCGCAGGATGCCGTCGATCTGGCCGCGCGCCGTCTTGAGCATACGGTTCACCGATTTGTGGTCTGCCATCATGGCGGGTCCTCGTTTCTGGTCGATGGGGTCGAATGCTTCTGGTAGCTGCTAGGCTGCGGTCACGGACAGGGCGTGGAACTTCTCGCCGGCGCTCTCGACGGCGGCAGCGAGCTGCTCAGCGGCCACGGTGTCGGCGCACTCCACCTGTACCGTCTGAGTCTCGTGATCGGCATCGGCGTCGGTCACGCCGGCAACGTTGAGCAGTGCCGTCTCGACAGTAGCGTCGCAGTGGCCACACATAAGGCCGGAAGTCTTAATTGTGTATCGCATGGGTATTCCTCTCTGTTATGTCGGCTTTCCCAGGCACCCGACCTTGACCTTTAAGCCGTCGCTCGCGTACCAAAGTACGCGTCGCTCCTCTTTCAGGTCAATCTCGGGCACCTGGAAAACCCGTTCTAAACGGATTTAATGGTGAGCCTATTTTGCCACTTTAGGCTTAAAGGATTTCAGGCGCAGAGCATTGGACACGACGCACACGCTCGACAGGCTCATCGCCGCGGCGCCAAACATCGGCGAGAGCTGCCAGCCGGTGAGGGGGAAGAACGCGCCCGCAGCGAGCGGAATGCCGATGCCGTTGTAGAACAGCGCCCAGAACAGGTCTTGCTTGATGTTGCGAATCGTGGCGCGCGAAAGCTCGATAGCGCGGGCGACGTCCATGAGGTCGCTGCGCATGAGTACCACATCTGCCCCTTCCTTGGCGATGTCGGCGCCGGTGCCGATAGCAAGGCCCACGTCGGCGCGCGCCAGGGCGGGGGAGTCGTTGATGCCGTCGCCCACCATGGCGACCTTGCCGCCCGCATCCTGCAGTTCGCGCACGTGGCGTTCCTTGTCGGCGGGAAGCACGTCGGCAATGACCTGCTTGCTGCTCAGTCCTACGCGGCGGGCGATTGCTTCGGCAGTGACGCGGTTGTCGCCGGTGAGCATATGCACGTCGACGCCGAGCGAACGCATTACAGCGATGGCCTCGGCGCTCGTCTCCTTGACCTCGTCAGCCACGGCAATGGTGCCGACAAGCTCGCCGTTCTTGGCAAAGAACAACGGTGTCTTGCCCTCGGCGGCGAATCGCTCCGCAAGTCCTGAGGGCACGGTGATACCCAACTCGCCCATTAAGCGAACGTTACCGGCGGCGATGGCGTTTTGTCCCTCGCGCGCCGTAACGCCTCGTCCAGGCACGGCGGCAAAGTCCTCGACCATGCGCGCCACGATTCCGCGCGCCTCGCACTCGGTCATAATCGCCTCGGCCAGCGGATGCTCGCTCGAGCGCTCCAGCGCGGCAGCGAGCTTCAGTAACGCCTTTTCACTCATGGCGGGCGAGTCATCGGCGCGCGTGGCTACCACGATATCGGTCACGGCAGGTTTGCCGCGGGTGACCGTACCCGTCTTATCGAGCACTACGGTACCCACGCCGCGCAGGTTCTCCAGCGCCTCGGCGCTCTTAAACAGAATGCCCATCTCGGCGCCCTTGCCGGTGCCCACCATAATGGCGACGGGCGTGGCTAGGCCGAGCGCGCAGGGACAACTAATCACCAGCACGGCCACGGCGGAGGTGAGTGCCTCGTTTATGCTGCCGGTTAGTGCCATCCACACCGCAAAGGTCACGGCCGAGATCACGAACACCACGGGCACGAACACGCCGGCGACCTTGTCGGCCATGCGGGCGATGGGCGCCTTGGTGGCGTTGGCGTCCTCGACGAGCTGGATGATCTTGGCGAGTGATGTCTCGGCACCAACCCGCGTGGCGCGGAAGGTAAACGAGCCGGTGCGGTTGACGGTGGCGGCGTTGACGGTGTCGCCGGCGGTCTTTTCCACGGGGATTGACTCGCCGGTGAGCGCACTCTCGTCCACGGCCGAGCTACCCTCGAGCACCACGCCGTCGACGGGGATTGACTCGCCGGGGTGCACGCGCAGGACCTGGCCGGGAAGGATGCTATCGACGTCGACGGTGGTTTCGCTGCCATCGTCGGCAACGACGGTCGCGGTTTTAGGCGCCAGATCGATGAGCGCCTCGATGGCGCCGCCGGTTTTGGACTTACTGCGCGTCTCGAGGTATTTGCCCACGGTGACGAGCGACAGGATCGTGCCCGCGCTCTCAAAATACAGATTGTCCATGCCTGTCATCATGGCCTCGTGCACCTGAGCTGTGGCCAGCTGGTCGGCCATGATGAACATGGCATAGAGCGACCAGGCAATGGAAGCGGTGGCGCCCACGGCAATAAGGGCATCCATGGTGGGTGCGCCGTGCGCGAGCGATTTAAACCCGTTGATAAAGTACGCGTCGTTGACGTAGACGATGGGGATGAGCAGGACAAGCTCGGTGAGGGCGAGCGTCATGCTGTGGATATGGTCGGTGAAAATGCCGGGCAGCGGCCAGCCGAGCATGTGTCCCATGCCTATGTAGAACAGTGGGATGAGGAAGACAATCGAGACGATGAGGCGGGTGCGCATGGCAGAGGCGGCGGCCTCCAACTTTTTGGCGGGCGACTCCATATGGGCGGCGCCGGACCTGGCTTGCGCGCTGCCGTTTGAGCCGGCGGCACCGGTGCCCGTGCTGACGGGCGAGGCCGAGTAGCCCGCGCGGTCGACGGCGGTGCAGATATCGTCGGGGGAGACCTGCGCGGGGTCGTAGTCGACCATCATGGAACCGGCGAGTAGGTTGACCGCGACGCTTTGGACGCCGTCGAGCTTGCTCACGGCACGGTCCACGTGCGCCTGGCAGGCGGCGCATGTCATGCCGCCTACGTCGAACTTATCTTGAGCCATGGCCTCTCCTTTCTGTGGTTCGGTGTTGGAATTGTTAACCTCTCGATACTATACACCCATACCCCCTGGGGGTGTATGGCAAAAGTTGAAATGTATGACATTCCGATACGGGGGTCGACTGCCAAGTTAGCGCACCATCCTCGTCCTTCATCTCAATCTGTAACATCTAGTTCCGTTTTTGCCGAGTTACTGTTACAGATTGAGACAAACAATTCGGCGGTTGCTTAACATCTCGATCTGTAACATCTGGCAGGGAAAATGACCTCTATCTGTTACAGATCGAGATGTTGTTTTGCGAGGTTTTGGTTTGTCTCGATTCGTAACGTGTAGACCTGGTTTTGCCTCGTAACTGTTACAGATTGAGACAATTGGCCCAGACCCACCCCGTCCGCCTCGTCATCTGTGGTTTACGTGGGGGCATACGGAGTGCAGGTATACTAACCCGCGGCGAATCTGCTCCATCGCTTAGAGCTGCTGCGTCTGGACGGCGCGTGATAGGGCTGCCAAAGCGATCGCCAGCGTGCTGAGCAACGTCCTCTCTGTGCGCACCCGTTTTTGTATGTACTAGCGCACTACCAAGCACGCCCGCGCGGCCGCATGCCGTGCCCCTTGCGCGTGCAGATAAGGAACAACAACATATGCGTAATTCTGTATCCGACGTCACCGACGCCGAGATCCTGGACGAGACCCGCGAGGCCATGGCCCAGGCTGCCTTCGATGCGGCCGACGAGGCCAGCGCCGCCGAGACCGTCGAGTCCGCTACCGAGAACCTGCCCGCCTTTGATGAGCTGGGTCTTTCGGACGAGATACTTCGTGCCATCGAGAACCTGGGTTACACGGCGCCGACGCCCGTGCAGGCCGGTTCGATCCCCGTGGTGCTCGAGGGCCGCGACCTGCTTGCCGCCGCTCAGACCGGCACCGGCAAGACGGCCGCCTTTTTGCTGCCGACCATGAACAATCTGGAGCACATCGCTCCTCCCAAACCTGTGCGCGAGCGCGGCGGCCGTAACCGTCGTCGCGGTGCTAAAAAGCCCGAGGGCAACGGCCGCGGCCCCGTGATGCTCGTCATCACTCCTACGCGCGAGCTCGCCCAGCAAATCGACGAGGTCGCGAGCAAGATCGCCGACGTCACCGGCCATGTTGCCGTGACCGTCGTGGGCGGCGTGAGCTACAAGCCGCAGACCGCTGCCCTCAAGTACGGCTGCGACATCCTGGTCGCAACGCCGGGCCGTCTGGTCGATCTGATCGAGCAGGGTGCCTGCCACCTGGACGAGGTCAAGGTGCTGGTGCTCGACGAAGCCGACCGCATGCTCGACATGGGCTTTTTGCCCGCCGTTCGCCGTATTGTGCGCGAGACGCCGGCCGAGCGCCAGACGCTGCTGTTCTCGGCGACCCTCGACGAGGAGGCCGTGGGCGAGATCACCGACCTGGTGAGCGACCCGGCCCGCGTGGAGATCGCGCCCGCCACGTCGACCGCCGACACCGTCGACCAGTTTGTGTTCCCGGTGTCCATCGAGGCCAAGAACAACCTGCTGCCCGAGTTCCTCAAGAAGGAAGGCCCGGAGCGCACCATCGTCTTTATGCGCACCAAGCACCGTGCCGACAGCTGCTGCCGTCGTCTGGAGCGCAAGGGCATCAAGGCTGCCGCGATTCATGGCAACCGCAGCCAGGCCCAGCGCGAGCGCGCGCTTTCGGCCTTCCGCGACGGTACCGTTGACGTGCTGGTGGCAACCGACGTGCTCGCCCGCGGCATCGACATCAGCGATGTGCGCTACGTCGTGAACTTTGACGTGCCGGCCGAGCCGACCGACTACATCCACCGTATTGGCCGTACGGGCCGCGCCGGCGAGCTGGGCTGGGCCATCACGTTTGTGACCGAGCAGGACGTGGATGAGTTCTACGAGATCGAGAAGCTCATGGACAAGACTGCCGACATCTACGAGGCCGGCGACCTGCACGTGGGCCCCAATCCGCCCGCGGTTGACCCCGAGCGCGACCCTGCGGCCTTTAAGGTGAAGAAGAAGGCCAAGCGCGGTAAGTCCAAGAGCAAGAAGAAGCTTGAGCAGGCGCGTCGCGACGGCAAGCGCAACGGCGACGATTACGGCGATGTGGCCGGTCGTTCCAACCGCGGTCGCGATGAGCGTCGCGGCGACAGCGAGCGCCCGAGCCGTCCCAAGCGCGGCGGCAAGACCCGCGTGCGCGAGGGCGTTCAGGCTCGCGTGGACGAGGCCGTGGAGAGCGTGGCCCGCGAGGTGGCTGCCGAGGAGCGTGCCGGTGCTGGTGCCGTCGAGCCGGCCCCGCGCGGCAACCGTGCCGAGCGCCGTGCCAAGCAGTTCCAGGGCGAGGCACATCGCCGTCGCCGCGAGGACGAGGATCGCGGTGGTCGACGCCGTGTTGAGCGCGAGGACGAGGGCCGTGGCTCGCGCGGCGGCAAGCGCGGCGCGGGCGACCGTCGTCGTTCCGGTCGCGATGACGAGCGCGGCGGCCGCGGCGGCGAGTCCCGTGGCGGCAAGCGCTTTGAAGAGCGCGGCGGCCGCGGCGGTGAGCGTCGCGAGGATGCTCGCGGCAATGGCGGCCGCAGTGGCGCCGGCCGTTCTGGCGAGTCGCGCGATCGTCGCGACCCGCGTGCCAGTCGAGATCGTCGCGATGACTGGCGCAACTACGACGATACCCGCGAAGAGCGCCGCGGCGGCTATCGCGGCGGACGTGGCGGCAACCAGGCCGGCTCCCGTGGTGGCCGTGCCGGCGGTCGCGATAACCGTGGCAGCTATGGCAACAGCCGTGGCGGCAAGCGCGGCGGCAGCTCCCGTCGCCCCGGTGACGGCGGCGGCAAGCGCAAGTAACATACGCGTCGCGCGGTAAGGCGACACGAGTTTGGGCCTCGAGCAGACTATGCTCGGGGCCCTTTTAGTGGGCTCAGTATTAGGTGGGGCCAGTCTTCTTCGCGGAAACGCGCGGAGACAGTCGCGGCAAGAGATACGGGCTATCGACCTAGTTGGAGATTCGCGTATGCGGGGGCCGACATCAACTCAGGGCATGAGGTTTTCTGCTGACGCGCGGCGGCTGCGGTGCCCGGGCGGACACGCCGGGGATTTCGCCCGCTGCCTGGCGCCCTTGCCGCCATCCGGCTTACGCGCTCGCATTCTTTTGGATGCGGGCGTGTTTTTCGTGGCGCGCACGGGTCCCCCGGGGCGCGCCGTGCATTTTTGGGAGTTTTCAGCAAGCCGGGGTGACTGCATACGCGCCGGAATCGTCTTTTTGAGCCAGCGGGATCCTTCGGCAGGCGATTTGGGTTGGCTGACGGCGTCCGGCGCGGCGATAACGCGCGTTTCGCGTCGCGCCGTGCCCCAAAACGACGCCAATCGCGCGGCGTCCACGATTCGCGGCACCGCCTGCGGGGGCCGCGATGCTGAAAACTCCGGTTTTTGCACGGTACAAGCGGGGGTACGTTGGGACGAGAAGGGGTGCCCCCGTCTTTTTATGCATGGCATAAGCGAAATTATGCAAGACAATAGGGCGCCATGCGCCGGATACCCAGCCTGGGCGCGCCATACGCCGACGCTTAGGACCTCGATATCTCGGACATCATCACGCTCTAAATACTTACCCAGCAACAAATTAATCCGTCTTTTCTCCGTCCCCATGGGATCGGGTGTGGTATTCTATCTGCCGGGTATAACTTAGGAATACCAAGTAATACCAACGCCGCAGAAACAAACTCCAGATGCGGGCCAATCGGGTTGCCTTCACAGCCCGTCGCCCAGCCGCGTGGCCCGCATCTATCCGCACTACCGTTGTTTCAAAAAAGGAAGCGCCATGGCAGAACACATGACCCCGGTTGTCGCGAAGGTCTTGCCCGAGGAAAAGGCGGCCTTCGCGGCGGCGACCCAGCTCGTGGGCACCACGCCGTCCAACGCCATCCGCATGTTTATCGCCGCGTTCAATCGCTGTGGCACCTTCCCGTTCGACATCTCGCCCAACGGGGCCTTTGGCACTGCACCCGATTCTCATCAACAATGACTGTCCCAAACTGCCGGTACTTGGGGACGTTCATTTTCTGCCGGCAGTTAAGGAACGTCCCCAAGTACCGGGTTTTGAGGAGGCTGGCATGCTCAATGCGATAGCGTGGGCGCTCGCCTGTTTTGGCGTTGTCGCTGCCGATATAGCCCTGAGCGTCGTTTTGTTCTCCGCCCTTGGCGTCGCATCGGTGTTCATGGGTTTTTCGATCGATGACCTCGACATTCAATTGCTTCAGGCCGCCGCTCAGACGGCGTCGTTTTTGATGGCGCTGCTGTGGTGGCGTTATCTGTGGCCGCGCTCGTTTATGACGCGTTCGCAAAGCGAGCATCCGCTCGGCGGGGGAGCGCGTGGGGCGTGGAAACGCATCGCCTGCGTTATCGTGATCGGTCTTGCCCTGCAGGTGGTCGTTAGCTACGTGACCGACGCCGTGCTGTCGCTGTTGCCCGATGCCGCGGCCGACTACAGCGAGCTTGTCGAGGAAACGGGCATGGGCGATACCAGTCCTCTTGCCGTCCTGACCACGGTGCTCGGCGCGCCGTTTTGCGAAGAGCTCCTGGTGCGCGGTGTCATCTTTGAGTTTTCGCTGCGTGCGTTTAATCCCCAGTGCCGTCCGCTCTGGAAGCGCCGGCGTCGTGCGAGTGCGCAAGACGGCGCCATAGTGCCCTGGGCGGCCCCAAGCACGTGGGGTGTCGCCGCGGCGATTGTGCTGCAGGCGGCAATCTTTGGTTTTATGCACATGAATTGGGTGCAGGGTTGCTACGCGGGTGCCGCCGGCCTCATCTTTGGTTGGGTGCTCGTGACGACTGGAAAGCTTCGCTACACGATCCTGCTGCACTTTGCCTTTAATGCCGGGTCGTATCTCATGGGCCTGCTGTGGTTTGTGAACACGCCGGTCGACGTGGCAATTACGGTCGCTATCGCCGGCGTCATCCTCGTTGAGGCAATGCGCTCGCTGCGCCACGCGTGTGGGATGGACGCAGCGAGCACACTGCTGCCTTAGTTGCGGCGACCGCCTCCGTTGGCACCCTGACGCCCCTGAGCCGCACGGTTGCGCCCGGCGGTGTTCTGCGCGCGCGACATGCCGCTGTGCCCTTTGCTGCCCTTGGGCCCCTTGGCTCCAGCGCCGCCAGCGCCACCGTGGCCCTTGCCGCCCTTCTTGCCGGTGCCATGTCCGCCGCCGGCAGATGTCTCGCCCGGGCGTGGCGGCACGGGGCGGATCAGGCAATGCTTGGTGTAGCCGATCAGGTCGCGACGGCCGGCTTTCTCTAGCGCCTCGCGCACGAGCTTGTAGTTCTCGGGCTTGCGATACTGGATGAGCGCGCGCTGCATGGCCTTTTCGTGCGGGTCGCGCGCCACATAGATCGGCTCCATGGTGCGCGGGTCCACGCCGGTGTAGTACATGCACGTCGACATGGTGGACGGCGTGGGGTAGAAGTCCTGCACCTGCTCGGGCATGTAGCCCATGTCTCGCACGGCCTCGGCAAGGTCCACGGCTTCCTTCATCGTCGATCCGGGGTGGCTCGAGATCAGATACGGCACCACGTACTGCTTGAGTCCGTACTCGTGGTTCAAGCGTTCAAATTTGCGGCAGAATGCGTCGTAGACGGCTCGGCTCGGTTTGCCCATCACGGACAGCACCGCGTCGCTCACGTGCTCGGGTGCTACGCGTAGCTGGCCCGAGACGTGGTGCTCTAGCAGCTCGCGCAAAAACTCGTCCGAGGCATCGGCCATGGTGTAGTCGAAGCGGATGCCGCTGCGGACAAAGACTTTCTTGACGCCCGGCAGCTGGCGCAGGTCGCGCAGCAGCTGCGTGTAGCCGCTCTCGTCGACCACCATGTTCTTGCACACGCTCGGCCACAGGCAGCGCTTGTTCTTGCATACGCCGTGCTTGAGCTGCTTGTCGCAGGCGGGACGGCTAAAGTTGGCCGTCGGCCCGCCCACGTCGTTGATATAGCCCTTAAACTCGGGGTCGCGCGTGAGCAGCTCGGCCTCGCGCATGATCGAGTCGTGGCTGCGCATCTGCAGCACGCGACCCTGGTGGAAGGTGAGCGCGCAAAACGAGCACTCGCCAAAACAGCCGCGGTTGGAGCTGATCGAAAACTTGATCTCGGCAAAGGCCGGCACGCCGCCCGCCGCGTCGTAATCGGGATGCCAATCGCGTGCGTAGGGGAGCTCGGCCACCTCGTCCATCTCGTCGGTGGTGAGCGTCGCCGACGGCGGGTTCTGCACCACATAGACGCTGTTGGGGTAGGGCTCTACCAGGCGATGTCCGGTGATGGGGTCCATATTCTGCTGCTGCACGTTAAAGCTGCGCGCGTAGTTGAGCTTGTCGGCGGTAAGGTCGTCCCAACTGGGCAGCAGGTCGTAGTCGTAGACCTCGTCGAGCGAACCCGTGCGGTAGACGGTGCCGTTGATATAGGTAATCTGATCGACGGGCAGTCCCGCGTCGAGCGCGTCGGCGATCTCGACAATCGCGTGCTCGCCCATGCCGTAGATGAGGATGTCGGCGCCCGAGTCGAGCAGTACCGAGTGCTTGAGCTTGTCCTGCCAGTAGTCGTAGTGGGCCAAGCGACGCAGGCTTGCCTCGATGCCGCCGATGATGATGGGGGCGTCCTTGAATGTCTGGCGGATGAGGTTGCCGTAGACCGTGACGGCACGGTTGGGGCGGTGTCCCTCCTCGCCACCGGGGGTATAGGCGTCGGTGTGGCGGCGGTGCTTGGTCACCGAATAGTGGTTGACCATGGAGTCCATGTTGCCGGCGCTGACGAGAAAGCCCAGGCGCGGCTCGCCGAGCACGGTGATGCTGGCGGGGTCGGTCCAGTCGGGTTGGCAGATGATGCCCACCTTGTAGCCGTGCGCGTCGAGGACGCGGCTGATGATGGCCATGCCAAAGCTGGGATGGTCCACGTAAGCGTCGCCGCAGATGTAGACAAAGTCGCACTGGTCCCAGCCGCGCGCATCCATGTCGGCGCGGCTGACGGGGAGGAACTTATCGCGGCCCGGGCGCCAGGGGCGGACAGGCGCTGCCGGGACATGCGCGGGGCGCGAGCCCTGGGCTTTGCTTCCACGCTTTTGCTGCTGGCCGCGTTGGGCATGCTTGCCGTGCTGGTTGTGCTGAGCGTCCTGGGGCTTTTTTGCCACGATTCCTCCCGGTGTTTGTATGCTGCACGTAATTGTAACCAGTCTTTTTGGGACGGGGCTAAAAAGACTGGTGGAGTACACGAGGTGTCGGGTGTCGATGCCGCGCCCGCCGTTTGTTTCCAGACGGTGTATCTGCGCGTTGGGGAGTCCGTCTCGCGGGCGCGCCATGTTGTCAATGGGTTACAGTATGAACGGCGGCTATGTTTCCGCCAACGCACGAGAGGGTCGTCAACAAGGAGGGCGCACGACGATGCAGCGTGCCAAACAGATATCGGAGTCTATTGAGCTGGGCATCATCTTGGCGCTCGCCGGTGGCTTTATGGACGTTTATTCGTACATTGGGCGCGACCATGTTTTCGCCAACGCACAGACGGGCAACATCTTGCTGGTGGGCGTGAGCATCTCGGAGGGCAATTGGGCGCTCGCGGGGCGCTATTTCTTCCCTGTGGTGTCGTTTGCTGTGGGCATTATGCTTGCCGACCTGGTACACGAACGGTTTGGCAGCGTGATTCACTGGCGCCAGGTGACGGTGTTCTTTGAAGCCGTCATCTTGCTGGGCGTGAGCTTTATCCCCGGTGGCGGCTACAACTTGCTCGCCAACTGCCTCATCTCGTTTGCCTGCGGTATGCAGGTCGAGAGCTTTCGCAAGATCCACGGTCACGGTATTGCCACGACCATGTGCATCGGTAACCTGCGCAATGCTCTGCAAAACGTGGACGACTACATCATCACCCACAAGCGCGGCTTTTTGGAAAACGGCCTGCTGTACTTTGGCGTGATCTTTACCTTTGTGTTTGGCGCTGTGCTGGGAAACTGGTGTATTGAGCGCATGGGGCTGCACGCTATTGCGGTGGCGAGCGTGCTGCTGTTCGTGGCGTTTGCCATCATGTTTATCGACCGCGAGCGCGACCTGCGTTTTCGCTGGAAGCGCGCCTGCGAAGATTGGAAAGAGGCCTGCCAAAAATAGCGGCAGGATGTGGCAAGGGGCTGACCCCTTGCCACACTGATCAATAATGGGGAGGGGACGGTCATCTCGGCCGCCCCTTTTTTGTTTAGTGGTCAGGCGGTGACGATACCAGTTGTTGAAACGCTTTAAATAATCTGACGTTCTCACGCGTTTTTCGCTTCAAAAGCGTTAGGATGGGACTTATAGCGTGGGGCGTAATGGGTGCCCCGCACACGATGGGAGGCTATCAATGGCTAATCGTTTCGTTCTCAACACTATTTCTTATCATGGTTCCGGCGCCATCAAGGAGATCCCCGGCGAGCTCCAGCGTCGCGGCTACAAGAAGATTTTCGTCTGCTCCGACCCCGATCTGGTCAAGTTTGGCGTTACCGCTAAGGTGACCGACGAGCTCGATGCCGCCGGCATCGCTTGGAGCCTCTACTCCGAGATCAAGCCCAACCCCACTATCCAGAACGTCAAGGACGGCGTCGAGGCCTTCAAGGCCGCCGAGGCTGATGCTATCGTGACCGTCGGTGGCGGCTCCTCTATGGACACTGCCAAGGCCATCGGCATCATCATCAACAATCCCGAGTTCGCCGATGTCCGCAGCCTCGAGGGCGTTGCTCCCACTAAGAACCACGCCGTGTTCACCATCGCCGTGCCGACGACCGCCGGTACCGCTGCTGAGGTGACCATCAACTACGTCATCACCGACCCCGAGAAGGTCCGCAAGTTCGTGTGCGTCGACACCAACGATGCCCCCGAGGTCGCCGTCGTCGACCCCGACATGATGGCTTCCATGCCCGCCGGCCTGACCGCTTCCACCGGCATGGACGCTCTGACCCACGCCATCGAGGGCTACACCACCAAGGGCGCTTGGGAGCTCTCCGACATGTTCCACTTTGAGGCCATCAAGCTGATCAGCGAGAACCTGCGCGACTCCGTTGCCGAGGCCAAGTCCGGCCAGCCCGGCTCCGGCCGCGAGGGCATGGCTCTTGGTCAGTATGTCGCCGGCATGGGCTTCTCTAACGTTGGCTTGGGCATCGACCATGCCATGGCTCACACCCTGTCCGCTCACTACGACACCCCGCACGGCGTCGCTTGCGCCATGCTGCTGCCGATTGCCATGGAGTTCAACAAGCCGGTTTGCGCCGAGCGCCTGGCCAAGGTCGCCGTCGCCATGGGCGTTGACACCACGGGCATGAGCACCGATGAGGCTGCCGACGCCGCTATCGCCGCCGTTAAGCAGCTCTCCGCTGACGTGAACATCCCGCACGTCTGCGAGGCCATGAAGGCTGACGAGATCGAGGTCCTGGCCAAGGACGCCATGGCCGATGCTTGCTTCCCGGGCAACCCGCGTGAGGCGACGCTCGACGACGTCATCGAGCTCTTCAAGAAGATCTGCCCGGCTGCCTAACATGGTTCGGCGGGCCCCTGCCCGTTACCCCCACAATCGTCCTCGGACATGTCGGAGGCCCCGCTGCGCACTACGTGCGGCGGGGCCTCCTTCTGTCCTGCGGAAAGATTCTGGGGCTAACGGGCGGGGCCCGCCGGCTCGTTATCGTGGTGGGCGCTGCTCTGAGAAGCCCGATGGGTTGTCTCGCTAGGTAAAAAGATGGCTCGCGGTGGTATCGTTGCTGTGGGTTTAATTCGATATGAAAGGGTGACTTTGGTGTCCAAGATGGATTCTACGCTCTCCTATATTACTGACCAGTTGAAGGCGCTGACTTCTATTGCTTCGCCTACGGGCTATACCCGTGCGGCGACTGATTATCTAATGGAAACGTTGCGCGATATGGGCTTTGGCCCCGAGCGTTCCAATAAGGGCAACGTGCTGGTTGAGCTTGGCGGCGAGGGCGAGCCGCTTGTGTTGGCGAGCCATGTCGATACCCTGGGCGCCATGGTGCGCTCCATTAAGGACAATGGTCGCCTGCGTCCCACGACGCTCGGCGGGCATCAGTGGTCTACGGCCGATGGCGAGAACTGCACCGTCTACACGCGCGATGGCAATGTGTACACGGGTGTGGTCCTCAATACCGAGCCTTCGGCGCACGTGGCCGACGAGCCGGTCAAGACCATCGAGAAGAACATGGAAATCCTGCTCGATGAGAATGTCGACAGCAAGGATGACGTGCTTGAGCTGGGCATTCAGACGGGCGACATCATCGCTATGGACCCGCGTACCACGGTGACGGAGAGCGGCTACATTAAGAGCCGCTTCCTGGATGACAAGCTGTCGGCCTCCATTTTGCTGGGCTTGGCGCGTGCCGTCGCCGCTGGCGAGGTGACGCTTTCGCGCAAGGTTTCACTGCTCTTTACGGTGTACGAGGAGGTCGGCCACGGTGGCGCTTTCGTGCCAGCCGACACGCGCGAGATGATCAGCGTTGACATGGGTTGCGTGGGTGACGATCTGGGCTGCACCGAGCGCATGGTGTCGATTTGCGCCAAGGATTCGGGCGGCCCCTACAACTACGATCTGGTGACCACGCTGTCCAATATCGCGCGCGAGCTGGAGCTCGATTACGCCATCGACGTGTACCCGCATTACGGCTCAGACGTTGAGGCCACGCTCTCGGCCGGCTACGACATCCGTCACGGCCTGATCGGCCCCGGCGTGTACGCGAGCCACAACTACGAGCGCAGCCACATCGACGGCGTGCGCAATACCTACGAGCTGGTTCGCGCCTACGTTCAGCGCTAGGGGAGCAGCTTGCGACTCGGCTGACCAATCGCTAAAGCCCGATTTCTCGGGCTTTTTTTCGCTTTGGGTCGTTTAGTATTATGATGTATGTAATCTATTAACTAAACGTATAAATTACTTAACGAGGTGATGCGGTGTATGGATACGTCTGAGTACTTGTCTATGGGTGATGCTGCCCACCTGCTGGGCGTTACGAAAGCTCGCATATCTCAACTTGCCGCATCGGGAACGCTCGCGTGCGATATTGTGGGCGGACGGAAGATGGTCGAGTACAATTCCGCGGTCGCTTATCAAAAGGTCCGCAAACGTGGACGCCGTCCTGCGGCCGATGTGGGGCGCAAGTTTACGCTGATGTCGGCCGACCATGAGGTCGCGCATGTCTCATTTGATCCGTCGCGCGAATTTCCCTTCGAAATCGCGGAGGTCCTCGATGCACAACGAATGCCGTTTGGCACGTGCTCGAGCTCTTCTCCTACGGTGAATAAACGGGAGCTCAACGTGTGGTGGAGCCATCGGTCGGTGCCCGATGTTCGCCCCGGACTCGTCTCGCGCTATCGTGAACTGGGAATTGCCAGTGGCATCGAGGTCCCGGTTCAGTGCCTGGGCCTCTCGCTTTCGGATTGCTATTGGCTGCGGCCGGCAGAATGCGACGGGCTCAAATGGCGAAACCTCAATTACTTCGAGAATGATTTTGAGCGATCGGCGCCCGAGGGACGTTCGGGTTGGCTGGAGGGCATCGGTCTTAAAAATCCGGATAACACGTCCGAGGGCGAGCTCCCTAAATCGTGGATGATCCGAAACGGCATTCGCGTTTTGGCTAAAGGTTGCGGCATGGACGATCAGCGTCCCTTTAACGAGGCGGTTGCAACGGCTCTACATCGTCGCTTGTTGTCGGAGGGCGAGTATGTTCCTTATACGGTTGAGCGAATGTTCGATGGCCCTGTGTGTCTGTGCGACGACTTTCTTGACGGCCGCGAGGAATACGTTCCGGCTGTTTACGGTAAGGGCGCACTTGGTAGCCAGCGGGGAAACTCGACATACGACCGGTACTGCCGCTTCCTTGGTAAGCATGGAGCAGACGAGGCTGCCGTGAGAAGGTCTATGTCGCAGATGATTGTCTGCGATGCCCTTTTGGCCAACAGCGATCGCCATTGGCGAAACTTCGGCATCATCCGCAATGTCGACACCCTGGAGATAAGGCCTGCTCCGCTGTTCGATAGCGGCAACTGCCTATGGTACAACGTACCAACTGCCGTGCTCGCAGCTGGGGAGTTTGGGTTTTCTGCTAAGCCGTTTGGGCCCGACCCTTCCGTCCAGCTGGCGCTTGCGGACTCACTCGATTGGTTCGATTCATCGCGGCTCAACGGATTTGTTGATGAGGCGATCGAGATTCTTTCGCAGAGCGAATGGGCCACAGCGGAGGGCCGGCTCGAGTCCATTTGCCGCGGCCTCGAGCGTCGCGTTATCGAGGTGAATGCTGCTGTTGAAGTGCTTCGACACGTGCGGCGATAATCCTGCGGCTACCTGATGGCGGCGGTTACGGTGCCGCCGCCCAGGACGACGTCGCCGCGATAGATAACGACGGCCTGGCCGGGGGCGACGGCGCGCTGCGGCTCGTCAAAGGTCAGAAGCATCTGTCCGTCGGCGCCACGTGTAAGGGTCGCTGCCTGGTCCTTTTGACGGTAGCGGTACTTGGTGCCCACGCGAATGTCGCCGGACGTGAGCTCTGCCTCCATGCGGTCGGCAGGGGCGCTCCAGATCCAGTCATTGGCCGTGAGTGCTGTCGCCGTCAGGTCCTCAGCCTCGCCCAGATGCACAATGTTGTTGGCGGCATCGACGCCCGTTACATACACGGGGCGCGCCATCGCGACGCCCAGGCCCTTGCGCTGGCCGACGGTATAGCGCAGTGCGCCGTTGTGGCGTCCGACCACGCTGCCGTCGCGCCATACAATATCGCCTGGCTCGGCGGCATGCCCACAGCGGCGCTCGATATAGCCCGCGTAGTCGCCGTCCGCGATAAAACAGATATCCTCGCTCTCGGCCTTCTTGGCGTTGACGAAGCCCTGCTCGGCGGCAATGCGGCGCACGTCGTGCTCTTTGTCCAACCCTGCCAGCGGAAAGATTGTGCGTGCCAGGCGCTCTTGCGTGAGCGAATACAAAAAGTAACTCTGGTCCTTCTTGGAGTCTTCGCCGCGGTGCAGCTGCCAGGTGCCATCGGGCGCTTGGCTCGTTTTGGCGTAGTGACCCGTGGCAATGTAGTCGCAGCCCATATCGAGCGCCGCGTCGAGCAGCGCGCCAAACTTAATATGGCGGTTGCAGATGATGCACGGGTTGGGCGTCAGCCCCTCCTGGTAGGCAGTCACGAAGCGCTCGATAACGTTGCGGTCGAAGGTCTGCTGCAGGTCGAGCACATGGTGAGGTATCCCCAGGCGATCGGCGACGGCCTTTGCATCGGCGATGTCACGGTCGACCTTGCTCATGCCCGTGACGGGATCGGGCGCAGGGCAGGTGAGGCGCATAGTGGCTCCGACGCATTCGTAGCCTTGGCACTTGAGCAGATAGGCAGTCACGCTGGAATCGACGCCGCCGCTCATGGCGACGAGCACGCGCTTGTTGTGCATGGGGAGGTTCTCCTTGGTGGCATGTGGCCAAAAAAGAAAAGCGGCGCGGGAGGCTGGTTCCGCGCCGCAGACATTGTAGCAAGTTCGGACGTCTCGTGGGACACCCCGACGGGATGGGCTCAGACCGCCGGGAGAGAGAGGAGGCAGGTTCGTCCTTGAGCTCAACCTATGGGAAAAAGGCTCTAGTCCTGGAACAGTGCCGTGGACAGGTAGCGCTCACCGGTATCGGCGAGCAGTGCCACGATGGTCTTGCCCTCGTTCTCGGGGCGCTTGGCTAGCTGCAGCGCGGCCCACACGGCGGCACCGGACGAAATGCCCACGAGCACGCCCTCCTTGTGGCCCACGGCGCGGCCGGTGGCAAAGGCGTCGTCGTTCTCGACGGGGATGATCTCGTCATAGACCTGGGTGTCGAGGACGTCGGGCACAAAGCCGGCACCGATGCCCTGGATCTTGTGCGGACCGGCCTGGCCCTTGGAGAGTACCGGGGAGGTGGCGGGCTCGACGGCGACAACCTGAATCTCGGGGTTCTGCTCCTTGAGGAACTCGCCCACACCGGTCACGGTGCCGCCGGTGCCAACGCCGGCGACGAAGATGTCGACCTTGCCGTCGGTGTCGTCCCAGATCTCGGGGCCGGTCGTGGCCTTATGAATGGCGGGGTTGGCGGGGTTCACGAACTGGCCGGCGATGATGCTGTTGGGGGTCTCCTTCTGCAGCTCCTCGGCCCTGGCGATGGCGCCCTTCATGCCCTTGGAGCCGTCGGTGAGCACGAGCTGTGCGCCGTATGCCTGCATAAGCTTGCGGCGCTCGACGGACATGGTTTCGGGCATGGTGATGATCACCTTGTAGCCGCGAGCCGCCGCCACCGAGGCGATGCCGACGCCGGTGTTGCCGCTCGTGGGCTCGATGATGGTATAGTCGCCGCCGCGCACGAGCTTGCCGGCCTTCTCGGCCTCGTCAATCATGTTCTTGGCGACGCGGTCTTTGACGGACCCGGCGGGGTTGAAGTATTCCAATTTGACGAGCACGCGGGCCTTGAGGTCCTCATCGGCCTCAAAGTGAGTGAGCTCCAAAAGCGGGGTGTGGCCGATAAGCTGATCGATGGACGTATAAACCTTGCTCATGGTGAACCTCCAAGTGTTCAAATGACTGGATACCGTGTAGTTTTACGGTGGCCTAGTAGCTAAACCCATAAACCTTATAGGTTGTTCATTTAGCTGTTGGCAAGCATAGTAGACACTAAAGCCTAGTAATGCAATAGGAAATAGGAGATTATTACGAGCCGATTAACCACCTTGACTGGAATGGGTATTTTCAAAGCCAATTTTTCGGCTAGAATTTCAACGGATTAAAAGACCGAAAGGCAGCACTATATATGTTGGTTTCTACTAAGGGCAGGTACGCCCTGCGCGTTATGGTCGACCTGGCCGAGCACCAGGCGGCCGGTCGCATCCCGCTCAAAGAGATCGCGGCGCGACAGGGGATTTCCGAGAAATATCTCGAGAACATCTTGGCTACGCTCGTGCGCGCCAACATGCTTTCGGGCATGCGTGGCAAGGGCGGCGGCTACGTGCTCACGCGCCCGCCCGAGCAGTACACGGTGGGAGAGATCTTGCGCCTGACCGAGGGCAGCCTGGCGCCGGTCGCCTGCCTGGATGGCGACTGCAAGGGCTGCTCGCGATCTGATGAGTGCCCCACGCTCGACGTGTGGAAGAACCTGGACAAGCTCATCAACGACTACCTCGACGGTGTGACGCTCGATGCGCTCGTCGCCCCCAACGGGGGCTACGACTACGTCATCTAGCCCCACCAGCCATTTGGGGACGGGGTAGAAATGGTAGATTTTCTTGTCCTCTGAGGCTTGACAAAGGCGAAGGCCGTCCATCGTTGCGATGGACGGCCTTCGTTTTGGCGTGTTGTGGCGGTCCGTATCCGGTTGCTTTAGTTCCTGGCGATGCTGTCGAAGATGCTTCGAGTGATGGACACCAAAATGCTACCCATAAAGGCCGACCCAAAGCTGGCAATGGAGATGCCCGCGCCCAGTAGATTTACCGATAGGTAGCTGGCAAGCTCGAGCATAAAGCTGTTGACTACAAGCTGAAAAATACCCAGCGTGATAATGGTGAGCGGCAGCGAGATGACCGTCAGGAGCGGCTTGACGAGCGAGTCGACGACGTTGAGGAACAGTCCCACAAAGGCAAAGCAGACCCAGGCGTCGGCCATGCCGAAGGGCTGAATGCCGGGGACGAGGAACGTGGCGATCGCGATAGCGATTGAGGTCAAAAGCCAGTTGAGCAAGAAGCGCATGGTGGGTTCCTTTCCGGTGCGCGTGACGTGTTGGTGGCGCGTAAGCTCGTTTGCCGCGGCGAATCGGATGGTTGCCTTGGCGTGCGCCTCTGCGTTGGGCGCCCATTGTCTCAGATATTCGTGGAGCTTGCGTGCGCATTCGGTTTCAAAACGGCGTTCGTCCTAAAAAACGCGCCGCTGACAGAGAGTCTTGTCACTTTAGTTTGGTGGTGTGCTAAACTGCTACGGGCAAAAGCTACATGCGTTGCCCTATTGCATAGAATGGGCGAACGATGCCCGGTGCCAGTATCAACTTCGATGCCTTTTGGCGGGTTTGGCGGTGATCGATGAATATCGAGAACATGTTTGACAAGCCTGATGTCAAGCAGCTAGTCCACGCATTTAGTCTTTTGGACGACGAGAAAGATATCCAAGCGTTTTTGACCGATATCTGCACACCGCGCGAGATTTGCGATCTATCGCAGCGTCTGCAGGTCGCGCGCTACCTGGATGAGGGCGAGCCCTATGTCGAGGTTCAGGTCCGTACCGGCGCTTCGTCCACCACGGTGAGCCGTGTATCCAAGGCGCTCAACGGCGAGTACGGTGGCTACCGCAAGATCCTCATTAAGCTGGAGGATGGCGAATAGGCCGCGGCAAAACGAATTGTGAAAAACCGCTCCTCCGGGGGCGGTTTTTATATGCCGAATAATTGGTGCAAAGGGGCCAGGTTCGCTTGCACCAATGTGGCGCAAGCGAACCTGTCCCCCTTGCACCGACGGACGAGTCTGCCCCCTTGGCACCAATGTGGTGCAAAGCGACTTGTCTCCAAAGCGCCAAAAGATGAAGCTGCGGTGGCAATGTGTCCGCTTGGGCGGGTAGGATGGATGCATTGATTATTGCGAACAGTTTGAGTGGAGGGCCATGCCTGTTCGAATCTATACCACTAATGCCGGCACGGATTTGAGCGATGCCGAATCGGCGCTGCTTGCCGACCTTATTGCCCGCCACGGGCGTGCCGTGCTGCTGGCGCCAACGTTTGCCGAGCTCGACCTGTGCCGTCATGATGCGGCGGAAGCCGGCGTTTCGCTGGGCATCGATTACAAGACGCCCGCGTCGTGGCTTCGCTCGCTTTGGGAGCTTTTGGGCGACGGGCGCGGTTTCGTCGACAACCTGCAGCGCCAGATGCTGTTTTCGGACATGGTCACGCGTCTCGATGATGTCGACCTGCAGCCGCTTTCGCGCAGCCAGGGCACGGTGCGCATGCTTGCGCGCATGGCCCGCGATGTGCTGCCAGGTGTGGCGGGGACAGCTGCCGAGCGATGCCGTGGCAACAATTGCCGGCCTGAGCCAAAAAGCGATGCCGAGGCTCGTGTGTTCGAGCTTTTGCGTGCCTACGCGGGCGGTTTGGACCGTCGAGATATGGTCGAGCCCTGCGAGGCGGCTGACATTATGGCCAGCGCCCTGGCCGATAATCTGCCGGCGCGCGCCCGTGCCGTCTGTGTACGCGGCGTCACGTCGTTTACGCACGGTCTGCTCGAGCTGCTGTCTGCTGTGGCGAACAGTGGGGGAGAGGTCGTCGTGCTGCTTGCTCGCGAGCAGGCGGCGATGCGCGAGGAACTTGCCGCGGCATTTGATGCCAGCGGTGTGCTGTTTGAGGTCGCGCCGCTGGGGGAGGACGCCGTCGCGTCTGATGCCGCTTGTGGAGCTACCGCTCAGCCTGCCTTTATTGAGGTCGCTGGCCCCCACGCCCGTGCTCATGCTTATGCGGACGCAATTGATGATCTGGTAAAAGCGTGCCAGGGTTTCGGGGCCGACGATACCGCCGGCCTCTCCGCCGACCCCGTACGCGTGCTCGTTGTTTCTGCCCGGGCACCCCAGCTGTTCGGTGAGCTCGCCTCTCGTCTGGCGGCTCGTCATATCGCTGCCGAGACAACTGAATTCACGGCGTTTTCCCAATCCATTGCGGGCAGGCAGTTTGCGGCGCTTGCCAGCTTGATCGAGCGCATGAAGGCGGCCGATAAGGGTGTGGCGTCAAAGACCGAGTGGTGGCCCGCGCCGGAGCTTACCGACTGGATCTACAGCCCGCTTTCGGGCGCTGATGCAGCCAATGCCCGTATCTTCGATAAGAATATGCGTCTCTCGCGTAGCAAGACTACCGCGGGCGCTAAGAGCCTGCTGCAGAGCGTGCAAGGCCAGGTGAGGGGCGCACGCAAGGCGGCGAGCGACGAAAACTGGTTTAAGAACGTACCGTGTGTGGTCTCGGACGTGTTCCAGGCACTGTGGCGCGACAAGCCCGTGACGGCGCTCAAGGCCATGCTTGCCGTTGCCGAGGCGTTGCCCGATCGCTCGCTGGGCAGCCTGGATGGCCAAGCTCGTCGCCAAGCGGAGACGGCCCTGCTGCGCCACGCCATCGACATCCTTATGAATGACGCCCGCGCGCTCGACGTGTCGCAGGCCGCGACCGTGCCCGTGCTCGATGGCATTCGCACCAAGGTGGACAAGCGTAGCACCGCCTACGATTACGAGACCTACGAGGTTGACGGTGCGCCACGTGCCCAGGTTCGCTTTGCCTCGCTTGCCGATGCGGCGGCTCTGCGCCCCGGCAGCTACGATGCCGTGCTGTTTGCCGATGTCGATCTGGACAGCTATCCGCTCTCACACGAGGAAGGACCGCTGGCCACGTTGGCTGCGAGCCTTGGTCGCGAGGGCGTGACGCTTGAGCCTGCGGCCTTGTTGCGCGTGCGCTTTGGCCACGCGATGCGGGCGGCACGTGGCCCAGTTGCGCTTGCGCGCGTGACGCACGATCGCCAGGCGCGCGAGTGCTATCCGGCTGCCGTGTGGACCGAGTTGCGGGCGCATGCCGAGGCCACCGGTGCCGCTCAGGTGACATGCGTGGGCGAGGGCGATATCGTAGGTGATTTTGACCCTGCAGCCGGCAAGGGCCTCAAGCGCGAGCGCGTGGCATGCGAGGCTCCTCAGCATTTGAGCGAGGCGGCCGTGCCATATCTGGTCTTGCGCCGTCGGGACGGCGAGGGCGAGGACGCGCCGCTTGTACCGCGTCTGACGTCTGCCTCGCAGATCGAGGCCTATTCCACCTGCCCGCTGTGCTGGTTCGTCTCGTATCGCGTTAAGCCCCAGTCTATCGACGCGGGTTTTGGCAACATGGAGAAGGGCAACTTTGTCCACGACGTGCTGGAACATCTGCATGCCCGTTTGCCCCAAGAGGGCATGGAGCGTGTGACGCCCGAAAACCTGCCGCGTGCGCAGGAGCTGCTGCACGAGGTCTTTGCCGAGACCTTGGCCGAGCACGCCGGCAAACGTGGCAACGAGGGCCCGCTGGTGCCGCTCTCGCCGGTGGAGGAGCGTCAGGTGGCCGAGATCTTGCCGCAGCTGGAGGGCGTGCTTGCCTACGAGTCCGAGGCGCTTGCCCCCTTCGCTCCGCGCTACCTGGAGTTTGCGTTCAACGAGCTCCAGGTCGAGTATGCCGGCTGGCCGCTCGGCGGGCGCATCGACCGCGTGGATGTGGATGCCGAGAATCGCGCTGTGGTGATTGACTACAAGCATCGCACGGGCGTTGAGGAGTTTAAGCTCGCCGACCCTACGGTGCGCGACGAGGAGTCGGGCACGGCGCCCATCGACGATCCGCGCTGGTTGCCGCCACATACCCAAACGCTCATCTACGCCCAGGCCATGCGCCGGGCGCTGGATTTGGATACCCGTGCGGCACTCTATTTTTCGACCAAGGGCGCTAGGCCCGCGTTGCGCGGTGCCGCGAGCGCCGAGCTACTCGAGGAGGAGCGTGGCGACGGTCGCATCCCGGGCCTTAAGAAAGGTTTCCCCGGCGACGAGGGTGGCAGCATGGACTTCGACGCCCTGCTCGATCGCGTGGAGGCCGGCATCGCCGAGCGCTTGCGCGAACTCGAGGCGGGCAACGTCACTGCTGTCGACCCGGCGTCGACGCAGGCCGCGCATGCCCGCTGCTCGTATAACCACGAAGGAACGTTTGTAAGGAGGGACGTGTAGACCATGGATCTTTCGACCTTGATGCCGCAACAGCTGCAGATCGTCAAGACGCTCGACCGTCCGCTGTTTGTCTCGGCGGGCGCCGGTTCGGGCAAGACCTTTACCCTCACGCGCCGCATCGTCTACGCGCTCTCGCCCGAATCCGGTCCGTTCGTCGAGCATCTGGACCAGGTGCTCGCCATTACCTTTACCAAGGATGCCGCGGCCGAGATTCGCGATCGCGTGCGCCGTGCGCTTATTGACGAGGGCATGGACGAGGAAGCGCTGACCGTCGACGACGCGTGGATCTCGACCATTCACGGCATGTGCTCGCGTATCCTGCGCGCACACGCGCTGGAGTTGGGCATCGACCCCGAGTTCACGGTGCTCACCGATACCGACGAGCTCATGGACCAGGCTGTTGAGCATGTGCTGGCCCGCGCGACGGCACCCGATGCCGCCCCCGAGCTCGCGGCATCGCTCAAGGCCCTCTACGCCTGGTATCCCATGGCGGGCGAGGGCGGCCCCTTTGGCGCCGGCACGACCATCAAGGGCCTGGTACGCGACCTGCTGGAGCTCTCGAGTCAGTTGCCGGGCGGCATGGACGACGTGTGCGTGGCGCGCGGCCAGGCCGATACCTCGGCGCTCGCCGATGCCTATCGATCGGCGCTGGGTGCAAGCAAGGCGGCGACCGAGAAGGCGCAGACGGCGCTCGATGCCATCGACGCGTTCGAGGCGAGCGGCAAGACCATGTCCGATGCGGCGCGACTCATGATGTCGTGCACCATGCCGCGCGCGAGCAAGGCGTTCCCCAAGGAGCAGGTCGAGCTGCTCAAGGCCGAGGCCGCCGATGCATTTATCAATATCGTGCTTGCCTGCGGTGCCCCCGCGCTCGATGCACTGGTGGGCTTGGCCCGCTCTGTAGAGGCCGAGTATCGCGCACTGAAGGCTGCCCAGTCCGCCCTCGATAATAACGACCTGCTGCGCATGGCCTACGAGGCCCTGCGCGATTACCCTGCCATTCGTGCTGCGTACGAGGGCCGCTTTAAGATGGTCATGATCGACGAGTTCCAGGATACCGACCAGATGCAGGTCGATCTAATCCGCTACCTGACGGGTGCGGGGGAGCGCGCGCTGTGCACCGTGGGCGATGCGCAGCAGTCGATCTATCGCTTCCGCGGCGCCGAGGTCGAGGTGTTCCGTCGCCAGGAGCGCAAGGTGGAATCGACGGCGGCGTCGGAGACGGTTGCCACGTCCGATGCCCCCGCCGGCGAGCTCGTCAAGCTCGTGCGCAACTTCCGCAGCCACGACGAGGTGCTGCGCTATGTGGCCCGCGTCTTCGACGGCGATGACGGCGGCCTGATGCAGGGCTTTTTGGATCTTGAGGCGAGCGACGGCCGCAAGGACACGCTGGTGGCGGACGCCTCGCGCCGCCAGGCCCTCTTTGTTGCCGGCGGCAGTACGCAGGAGCGCACACAGGCCAAGGCCCGCGCGATCGCGGAGCGATTCCGCGCGCTTGCCGATGCCGGCCAGCCCCAGGGCGGCATGGTGCTGCTGCTGGGCCGCATGACCAACGCAGACGTCTACGCACAGGCCTTCCGTGACCAGGGGCTCGACTGCGTCATCGCGGGCGGCTCGGTCTTTGCCCAAGCTGCCGAGGTGCAGACGGTGCGCGCCCTGGTTTGTGCCCTCGCCAATCCGGCCGATACGGCGCAGGGCCTTATGCCGCTGCTCGCCTCGCCGATGTTTGCGCTGGGCGCCCAGGAGTTCCTGGCGCTGGCGACCAAACTCGACGATCAGACGGGCGAGACGTCGCGCCGCAACATCGACGCGGGCATCATGAGCGATTCCGATGTGCCGGGCTTGCAGGGCTTGCCGCTCGTGACGCGTGCCCGCGAGGTGCTGCGCTACGCGCTGCGTCGCGTGGGGCGTGATTCGTTCGCCGCCATCGCGCGCGACGCGGTCAATGCTTCCGGCTGGTTCGTGCGTCTGGCGCAGCGCGGCCCCGAGGGCAAGGCCATCGCCGCCAACGTGCTCAAGGCGCTCGATGCCGTGGCCGAGGCGGAGGCCGAGTTCGGTAACTCGCCGCGCTCTATTGCGCTTGCCTTCGATCGCTTCCTGGCGGGCAAGGAGGCCCCGGGCGCCCTCAACGAGGAGGGCGACGGCGCGGTGCGCATCATGACGGTTCATGCCTCCAAGGGTCTGGAATATCCGGTCGTGGCGGTCGCCGAGTGCTTTGGCGTGCGTAAGTCCTCGGGTGCGGCACAGATGGGTCGCGTCGAGGGCGGAGCGCGGGTCGTGGCGCTGCCGGCACGCTTCGACGGCGTTAAACTCGCGGACGGCACGTTCGTAAAGGGCGATGACGTCAAAAAGCAGTTTGAGCATGCGTTTAAGGGCAAGGGCACGTCGCTGTGGCTACCGCCGGAGCTCATGGAGGACGTCTGTGCGACGGGTTCTCCCGCCGAGGCATTTGCCCGCCTGCGCAACGACGACCTGCAGCTTTCGCTCGAGGAGCGGGCCCGTTTGCTCTATGTTGCCATGACCCGTGCGCGCGAGCTGGTGATCTTGGCGATGGATGCGGGCGTGAGCCGTGGCAAGGTGACGGCGCCGACCTTCGATGTCGAGACCGATCTGACCTACGACGTGTTGCGCCGCATTCTGCCGACCGACGCTTTGGACATGCCGCAGCTCGATGCCGACCGCCTGGTATTCGACAACTCCCAGCCGGGCGACTACGAGCTCATTTCGCTTTCGGACTTTACCTTTGGCGAGCAGGCGTTTGAGGCCAACGCTTCGCTGGATGCCGAGGGCAGGCTCGTTCGTGGCGATACCGATGTCGCCGATAATGCTGCGCACTCAACCGTGCCCGGTCCTGCCGACCCCAAGCCCGATTCGTTTGAACTCGTATATCCCCAGGCGGCGGGCGTGCGCATGGGCACGTGTCCGTTCCCGGCGCGTGATTCGTACAGCTATTCGTCGATCGCCGCGGCGCTCCATGCCGAGACGGAAGGCCGTGCCGCCGAGGCGCGTGTTCCCATGGATGAGGCGGGCGACGATGCCGAGTCGGATGGCTCGGAGATGGCCGATGCAGACGTGGTTGCCGCCGAGCCCGCCGGCAACCCCATGGCGCTGGGCTCGGCGTTCCATGCCGCCTGCCAGTGGCTCATCGAGATGGGTGCCGATGCGCTGCCCGCTGAGCGTGCCGATGCGCTGACGCGCCTGTGGTGCCTGACGCCGGAGCAGCGCGAGCGTTTTGACGTTGCCCTGAATCGCTGGCTCAGGTCGTCGGTCCGTGCCGAGCTTCTTGCCTGGCCGTGCGTCCGTGCCGAAGTGCCGTTCTTCTCGCTGGGCTGCGAGGACAAGGACATTGCCCGCTACGGTGCATATGCCGAGGGCGCCATCGATGCGCTGGCGACCGACCCGGCCGATCCGTCACGCGCACTGGTCATCGATTACAAGACGGGTGGCACGCCGGATGAGACACCCGACCAGCTGCTCGAGAAGCACGCCCTGCAGGCGCGCGTCTACGCCGATGTGTTGCACAAGGCAGGCTTTGAGGCCGCGACGGTCAAGTTCGTCCGCGTGGAGCAGGCCGATCCCGCCAACCCCTGCGAGCCCCAGGTGGTCACCTACAACCTCTAACCCTCAACAACCTGCGGTGGAATCCTTTTCGATTCCACTGCAGCTCAGGGGTAGCTAATTTGGGACGGGGCTCTTTTAGCTACCCCCATACATCGGTTGAGATGTATTCCGACCCCGACTCGTTCGCCGTCAGCCAAAGGGTAGCTAAAAAAGCCCCGTCCCAAATTAGCTACCCGTGTGGGTTTGGCTAGGTTCGGGCACTGTCCGTGCCGTGGGGTAAAATCGTTCAGTCAGAACACGAACCCGCATCGGAGCTCATCACATGGCATTCGTCCATCTGCACAACCACACTGTTTTCTCCATGCTCGACGGCGCAACCCGTATCCAGGATATGGTCAACCGTGCCGTAGAGCTGGGCATGCCCGCCGTGGCCATTACCGACCACGGCTACATGTATGGCGTGCCCGACCTGGCGCTGGCCTGCGACGCCGTCAACCACAATACGCCCGAGTACAAAACGTGGAGCCACGACAAGGCCTTCTTGGAAAAGGACCGCCGTGACGAGCTGGTGGAGCCCGATCCCGAGGCAAACCCGCGCGAGCATGCCCAGTATGTGAAGGACATGGCCATGTGGGACGAGAAGGGCAATATCGACGAGCTCAAGCCGCCTCTGGTCATCAAGCCCATCTTTGGCTGCGAGGTCTACTTTACGCCGGACGAGACGCTCGCCCGCGACCACAAACCCGAGCTCTACCACATGATCCTTCTGGCCAAGGACCAGGAGGGCTACGTCAACCTGATGCAAACGGTCTCCGAGGCCGCCGTGCAGGGCTTTTACTACAAGCCGCGCGTGACGCTCGACAACCTGCGCCGCCACGCCAAGGGCATGATCTGCACCAGCGCCTGCATCGCGGGCATCATCCCCAAATACATCGACCGGGGCGACATGGAGGGCGCCATCAAGTGGGCCGAGACCTTCCGTGATACCTTCGAGCCTGGTGACTTCTACATCGAGATCCAGGAACACGGCATCACCACCGATAACGGACTGACCGACGAGCAGATGGACCGCACGCTCATTGATATCGCCAAACAGGTGGGCGTCAAGGTCATCGCCACCAACGACTTCCACTACCTGCGCCGCGAGGACGCGCCCGTGCAGGACGTCATCATGTGCATCGGCATGAACGCCAAGGTCGACGACCCCAACCGCATGCGCATGACCGGCTCGGAGTTTTACATGAAGACCGAGGAGGAGATGCGGGCGATGTTCCCGTATTGCCCCGAGGCCTGCGACAACACGCTCGAGATCGCCGACAAGTGCTACGTTGAGCTGGACTGGGACTCCATCATCCTGCCGCGCTTTCCGCTGCTCGATCCCGGCGAGACGCACGAGAGCCAGTTCCGCCGCGAGTGCGAGAAAGGCCTGCGCCAGCACTACGGTGACGACTGGGCCACGCGCGAGATCGGTGGCGTCAACATCAAAGAGCGCTTTGAGTACGAATACAAGGTCATTTGCGACAAGGGCTTTGCCGCCTACTTTTTGATCGTCGCCGAGTACGTGCAATGGGCCAAGGACAACGGCATCGGCGTCGGCCCCGGCCGTGGCTCGGCCGCCGGCGCTATCGTCGCCTACGCCATGAACATTACCGCGTTCGACCCGCTCGAGAACGGTCTGATGTTCGAGAGGTTCCTGTCCCCGCAGCGTACCGAGATGCCCGATATCGATATGGACTTCGACGATGAGCGGCGTCTTGAGGTCGTGGAGCACGTTCGCCAGCTCTACGGTCCCGAGAAGGTCACCCACGTCATCACCTACTCGACCATTAAGGCCAAGCAGGCCATCAACGACGCCGCGCGCGTCCTGGACTACCCGGTCTACATGGGCCAGCGCCTGTCCAAGATGGTCTCGAGCGACCCCAAGGTCAAGCTCAAGCAGGTGCTCGAAAAACAACCCGGCAAAGAGGATCTGTTTAACCCCGACTTTGCCGAGGCCTATAAAAAGGACGACGACGCCCGCCGCATCATCGACACGGCGCTCTCGATCGAGGGCCTCACCCGTGGCGAGGGCGTGCATGCGTGCGCCGTTCTGATCTGCCGCGACCCCGTCAACGAGCACGTGCCCACCAAGCTCGACACCAAGGGCGGCGTCGAGATTACCCAGTACGAGGGCCATACCGTTGCCGACATGGGCCTGCTCAAGATGGACTTCTTGGGCCTGCGTACGCTGACGGTTATCTCCAAGGCCAAGGCAAACATCAAAAAGAACTTCGGCATCGACATCAAAGAGGAAGAGATTCCCTTTGACGATCCCGAGATCTTTAAGCTCATGGGCTCCGGCCACACCGCCGGCGTCTTCCAGGTCGAGTCCGCCGGCATGACGGCCACGATCAAGAACATGAAGCCCACCGAGTACAAGCACGTCGTGGCATTGATCGCCCTGTACCGCCCGGGCCCGCTGGGCGCCGGCATGGTTTCGTCCTACATCAACCGTATGAACGGCAAGGAGCCGGCCGTCTCCTACGACGACCGTCTGGACGACATCTTGGGCGAAACCTACGGCACCATGGTCTACCAGGAGCAGGTTATGCTCATCTCCGTCGAGATGTGCGGCTTCTCCAAGGGCGAATCGGACTCGCGTATCCGTAAGCCCGTGGCTAAGAAGAAGATCAAGCTGCTCACGTCGACGGTGCTCCACTGGGAGGATGGCTCGGACGAGACCACCTACGACCACTGGATGAACGGCGCCATCAAGAACAACTACACGCGCGAGGTCGCCCAGAAGATTTGGGACGATGTTCTCGAGTTCGCGTCCTACGCCTTCAACAAGTCGCACTCCGCCGGCTACGCCATCTTGGTTATGCAGACGGCGTGGCTCAAGGCGCACTATCCGCACGAGTACATGGCGGCCGTCCTGACGTCCTATACGGGCAAGACCGACAAGATCGTGCACTACGTCTCGGCATGCCGTCACGACGGCATCCCCGTGCTTTCGCCAGATGTCAACGAGTCCGGTACCGAGTTCACGGCTACCAAGGAAGGTGTGCGCTTTGGTCTGGCCGGCATCCGCGGCGTGGGCACCGGCGTGGCGCAGGCGATTATCGCCGAGCGCGAGGCGGGCGGTCCGTTTAAGACGCTGCATGATTTTGTCGAGCGCGTGGACTCGAGCCAGGCCAACCGTCGCGTGATCGAATCGCTCATCAAGGCAGGTGCCTTCGACTCCACGGGGTATCCGCGTCGTCAGATGATGCACTTTGTGGACAAGAACAACCCCGAGAACATCATCGATGCCGCGGCAAAGCGCCAGAAGGATCGCGCGAGCGGCCAGACGTCGTTCTTCGACATGTTTGGCGACGTTGAGGGCTCGGGCTTTGAGGTGAGCGTACCCGATCCGGATGGCCAGGAATGGGACCGCCACCTTAAGCTGAGCCAGGAAAAAGAGGTTCTGGGCATCTATGTCTCGGACCACCCGCTGCGCCCGTTTGAGTATGCGCTCAGCAAAGCGCGCGACTTCTCGTTCTCGCAGATCGACACCGGCTACGAGGTGCAGAACCCCACGGGCGGCACCATCAACCAGGAGATTCCCGAGGGCAAGGCGCTGTGGTGGGCCGGTATGGTCTCGAGCGTGTCCAAGCGCGTGACCAAAAACGGCGACCCCATGGGCATCGTGCAGCTCGAGGACATGGAAGGCGAGGCCACGGTCGTGGTGTTCCCCAAGACCTTCAAGGAGGCCGAGGGGTATCTGTACGGCGAGGTCGACCCCGAGACCGGCGCGCAGCTGTCCGATGCGTTTGTGCGCATTAAGGGCAAGCTCGAGCGCTCGGACCGCGGCGACCAGATCATCGCGCAGGAGATTGTGCCGCTTGAGCTCAACGAGGAGAACAACAAGCCCAAGGTGTTTGAGGTCATGGTGCCCAACAGCCGCTTTAGCCAGGGCAACATGGCGCGTCTTGCCACGGTACTCACCGCCAACCCGGGCGGCGACCGCGTAGAGATCTTTATCGAGCAGGCGGACGGGCGCGTGCTGCGTGCCGAGGTACCTGCTAAGGTCAACGCACGCTCGATTCCGCTGTTGGCCGAGGCCAAGGCCATCGTGGGTAACCAAGGCAGAGTGACGGTGATCTAAGGACGCCGTTGGCGGGGTAGCTAATTTGGGACGGGGCTTTTTTAGCTACCCTTTGGCTGACGGCGAATGAGTCGGGGTCGGAACACATCTCAACCGACATATGGGGGTAGCTAAAATAGCCCCGTCCCAAATTAGCTACCCCGGGTGAGATTGGAGGAAGCGATGGCGCAGGGGACGTTTGTGCAGGCGCTTCGTAAGGAGGCGGCGCTCAGCAGTACCTTTATGAAGGGGCGTTCGCTCATGCTCAACGGCGCCGTGCTGTCGTTTGAGGACTCCGGCTCGCGCTTCTCCAAAAACGTGAATATCGAGGGTACGGTGCGTGGTTCGCGCGGCGACCTGTATAAGACGCACGTGGCGCTCGATATGGACGAGCACGAGGTTGTCGACTACGACTGCGATTGCCCCGCCGCCTTCCGCTATTCTGGCATGTGCAAGCACGCCATCGCCACGGCGTTGGCGTATCTGGATGCCAGCGGCGCCGAGCCCGTCGAGGGTTTGCGCACGCCGGTCCGCACGTTTACGGTGCCGCCCGCACAGTCCAAGCAGCCCACACGCCCCGCGCCCAGCGCATCTGCGGTCAACCCCAACTTTCCCTTCCCGGCGCCCGTGCCCACGAGCCCGAGCCTTGTGGCAGCGCTTTCCGATCTTTCGGACGCGCGCATGGATAAACTCGTGGCCATGCGCCGCAAGCTCGCTGGCACCATTGACCCCGATGCGCCCAAAGCAGTGCTGGAGCCCTCGCTGGTGCCGTACTACAATCCGCTGTTTGCCGATCGCTTTAGCTGGGCGCTTGAGTTTCGCATCCGCTGCGGCTCGGTGTCCTACGTGGTTAAGGATATCGATGGCATGGCCGATGCCTATGCGCGTGGCGGTACGTTCTCCTATGGCAAGAAGCTTACGTTCCTTCATGCGCCCGAGGCTTTCGATGATGTGTCGGCAAAGCTGCTCGACTTTGTTGCAATGACGGTCGCCTACCTAGGCGATATTACGAGCTCGCGCTCGGCATCGTACGACTTTGCCCGCAGCGGTTTTGTCGCCGAGCGTCAGCTGCCGGTATCCGAGTATTCCATCGTGTCCGTGCTGGACCTGCTGCGTGGCAGGACCATGTCCTTTGAACCTGCTTGGTCGCGGGGGACGACGACGCACCGCGCCTACGAGGTGACGGTCGAGTCGTTGCCGGAAGGGGAGAACGAAGTCCCGGCTAAGCGCCCGCCGCTGATTGCTGCCAAGATTGTGCCGGCAGCCGGGGGCAGCTACGACTTGCGCCTTCCGGCCGATACGTACTGCTTTGCCTCGGGCGACGTCGCCTATCTGGTCGATACGCGCCGCGCGCGCCGTACCGACACGGCGTTTGCCCAACATGCCGCGCCGTTCCTATCGCACTTGTTGCCCTGCCGCACACCGGTCCATATCGCCGCCGACCAGGTGGGTGAGTTTTGCCGCATGGCGCTGCCTATCTTGCGCGACTACACCGACCTTACCGCGCCCGCTGTGCTCGATACCGTGGCGCCCGAGCCAAGCTTTGCCATGGCGATCGGCGTCGACGATGGGCTCGTGACCTGCAAAATTACGGTTACCTACGGCGATTGGTCGGCAGATCTCTTTAGCATGGGCGCTCCGGGCAGCCCCTTCGAAGAGCGGCGCCCGGGCGTGCCGCCGCGCGACGAGGTGGCAGAGTTTCGCGTTATGGACACGGCGGCTCTGTATTTCGACTTTTACGAGGGTGGCCTGGCGTTTGAGGAACGCGATGACGAGAGCCTGTTCCACTTGCTCACTGAGGGCCTGTCTGCCCTGTCCGATCTGGGCGAGGTCATGCTCAGCGACCGCCTGCGCCAGATCTCGGTCCGCCCTGCGCCCAAGCTTTCGGTGCGCGCCACCGTCAAGAGTAACCTGCTCGACGTCGAACTGGGCGCGAGCGGCCTTTCGGCGGCAGACCTTGCCATCTACCTCGATTCCTACAAGCGTCACCAGACGTTTGCTCGTCTCACGTCGGGCGACATCATTCGCCTGGACGAGGGAGCGCGCGCCGCGTTTGGCCTTGCCGAGGATCTGGGGGTCGATGCTGTCGACCTGCTCGACGGCGTGTCGCTTCCCGCGTCGAGTACCCTGTTCGTCGACAGCATGCTTGCGCGCACGTCCGCGCTCGAAGCCGATCGCGACGCTGCATTCCGTCGCACCGTCGAGCGCCTGGACACGCTCGGCAAGATGGACTTTACGGTGCCGGCCTCGCTCAAGGCCACACTGCGCGGCTACCAGGTTGACGGCTACCAGTGGCTCGGTTCGCTCGAGCATCTGGGCCTTGGCGGCATCTTGGCCGACGACATGGGCCTGGGCAAAACGCTCCAGATGATCGCGCATATCCTGGCGCGCGTGGAGGCGGGGGACGCTAAGCCCACGCTCGTGGTATGCCCCGCGTCGCTCGTGTACAACTGGACTGCCGAGCTGGAGCGCTTTGCCCCCTCGATTGATGTGTGCGCCATTGTGGGCACCAAGGCCCAACGTCGCGTGCAGATTGCCGGCGTGGCCGAGCACAACGTGATCGTGACGTCGTATGATCTCATGCGCCGCGATATCGACGAGTACGTCGAGCAGGACTTTGCCCGCGTGGTGCTGGACGAAGCCCAGTACATTAAAAATCCGCTCACGCAGGTGGCACGCGCCGCCAAGCGTCTGCCGGCCGGCGTGCGCTTTGCCTTGACGGGCACGCCCATCGAAAACCGCCTGTCCGAGCTCTGGAGCATCTTCGACTTTTTGATGCCGGGCCTGCTCGGCACGCGCGAGTCGTTTGCCAAGCGCTTCGAAAGCCCGGTCGAGCACGCCGAGGGTGACAGCGCCGCTCGCCTACAGGCGCTCGTGTCGCCGTTTGTGCTGCGCCGCGTCAAGGAAGACGTGGTGGCCGACCTGCCCGAGAAGATCGAGGACACGGTGATGGCGCAGCTCACCGGCGAGCAGCGTAAGCTCTACCTGGCCAACCAGGACCGCATTGCCCAGCAAGTGCAGCACCGCGAGGCCGGGGAGTTCAAAAAAGATAAGCTCAAGGTACTTGCCGAGCTCACCAAGCTGCGCCAGATCTGCTGTGATCCTCATCTGCATTACGCGGACTACAAGGCGGGAAGCGCCAAGCTCGATACGTGTATGGAGCTCGTCCACGGCGCGCTCGACGGCGGTCATCGCATCTTGCTGTTCAGCCAGTTTACGGGAATGCTCGATATCATCGGCAAGCGCCTGGCCAAGGAGGATATCGCCTTCCTTAAGCTTACGGGCGCATCGTCTAAAGAGAGCCGCGCCAAGATGGTTGCGCAGTTCCAAGCGGGCGAGGTGCCGGTGTTCTTGATTTCGCTCAAGGCGGGTGGCGTGGGCCTTAATTTGACGGCTGCCGACGTGGTCATCCACTACGACCCGTGGTGGAACGTGGCGGCGCAGGACCAGGCGACCGACCGCGCCCACCGCATTGGCCAGCAGCACACCGTGACCGTGTACAAGCTCATCGCCAAGGACACGATCGAGGAACGCATCATGCAGATGCAGGAGTCCAAGCGCGACCTGGTCAACAGTGTGCTCGGCGGTGACGGCATTTCGTCGGCGCTGTTCACGCGCGAGGATGTTCTGGCGCTGCTCGGTGGCGACGGTCGCTAGCTGCGCGCGGGATGGGGCCGCCGGGCTGGGCCAGGTCGCCGGTTCGTCTTAGCCCGACCGCTTGCCTCACCCGTTATGTGTTCATTTGCAATGCCATGGATGGTTCGGCGCTCTTTGGGCATAAGAACTAACGAGAACATTGGCACATCAGCAAAGGAGAACATCATGGCGAAATTCTTTAAAGACTCCGACGGCAAGCTCGTTGCCGCTCTTGGCGACGACGTTGCGACCCCTGCCGGCTGCACGGAGCTGACGGCAAACACCGAGGATGCGGCGCACGAGAAGCACGTGCCTGTTGTCGAGATCGAGCGCGACGGCCACGTCATTCGTGCGCGCGTGGGCTCGACGGAGCACCCCATGCTGCCCGAGCACTACATCGAGTGGATCGCGCTTGAGGCCGAGGGCCGCCTGGAGGTCCATTACCTTGAGCCCGGCATGAAGCCCGCGACGTTTTTCGCTGGCGGCTCCAAGACCGGTACCGTCTATGCCTACTGCAACCTGCATGGGCTGTGGTCCGCGACGTTCTAGGAGCGCGCCCCCGCTCGGGGTATCATAGCTAGCATATGCACATGCAAGCGCCGGCTGCATTATGCGGCCGGCGCTTTTACTACGGTTTCGATGGTTTACGACGGAAAGGGCTGGGCCATGAAGCTCGCGCTTGCACAGATCGATATGCGCCTGGGTGATATTGAGGGCATTTGCGGTCGCATCGAGGACCAGGCTCGTCTGGCCCACGAGCGCGGGGCGCGCGTGCTGTGCGTCCCGGCACCGCTCTTTATGGGTGCTCTGCCCGGCGGCCTGATGGGTACTGCCGACTTTGAGCACGACATGCTGACAGGCCTGACCGGTGTTGCCGAGCGTATCCAAGAGCTCGATATGATCTGCATCGTGCCCGCGGCGGTTTCGTTTGAGGGCCAGCCACTGCTCGACTACATGATGCTCAAGGACGGTCATGTGGTGCCGGCGCGATCGAGCATTGCCCTGCAGCGTGGCGAGAACAACGACACGCGTTGGGCGCCGCCGGTGTTCGACGTGGACGGCGTGCGCATCGCCGTGATTTTTGACTTGGACCGCGAACTCGAGATGTTGCCGACCGGTGTTGACCTCATTGCGTATTTCCAATTCAACGCGTTTGACATGACCGACCGCGAGACTGCCGCCATCGCCGCCGTTCGCAGCGGTGCCTACCGCAAGATCGCATCTAAGCGCAGCGTGTGGTTTGCCTGCATGGCGCCGGTCGGTGCGTACGACGAGTCGGTATATACCGGCGGTTCGTTTGTGCTCGACGACTGCGGTCGCGTGGTGGCCCAGGCGCCGTGTTTTGAGGAGAGCCTGCTGGTTCAGGAGATTCAGCGCGGCGTGATGCTCGATGCCCTGGAAGATCACGAACTGCCCGAGTTTCGTTCCGAGGCGTGGCTGTGGCAGGCGCTGGTGCTCGCCGTGCGCGACAATGCCCGCGCTCGCGGCGCGTCGCGTGCTGTGGTGGCACTCGAGGGTGACTTGCCATCGTCCCTGCTGGCGGCACTTGCCGTTGACGCTCTGGGCCCGCGTAATGTGATTGGCCTTGTGCTGGGGCGCAACCGTATCTTTACGCCGGCTCAGGAAGAGGCCGAGGCTGCCCGCTGTGCCGCCGTCCGCGCGATTGCCGAGCGCCTGCACATTCGCACCGTCGAGCGCGATGCACCGGATGCGGCGCGTGTGCTCGATCGCGACGTGTCGGCAGGCGATGCCGAGCGTCTGCGCTCGCGTGCGCTGGGCCTGATGTTGGAGGATACGGCGCTCGAGCTGGGCGCCATGGCGTTGAGCCCGCTCTCCAAGACCGAGTACGCGCTAGCGGCACCCGCACTGTCCGGCGGCTACCAGGGCGACTTTGCGCCCTTTGGCGATGTGTACCTGTCGACGCTTGAGTTTGTGGCGCGCGTACGCAACCGCACGTCTGCCGTGGTGCCCCAAGAGCTCGTGACGCTCAACGCGGTGGAAGATTGTATGGAGCGAGTGCTGGCGCAGGCGCTCTCGACGCTCGACGGTCCGGTCGATATGCTCGACCGCGCGGCACAGCTGCTCGGCGGGCTTGAGCCTGGTGAGGTCGATGGCGCGCTCGAGGCGCACGTGGACCGCAATCGATCTTTCGACGACATCCCGATGGCCGCTGGCAAGCCTGAGGCCTGCTCGCTGCTGCTGATGCTCGTTCGACAGGGTGAGGCTGCCCGTCGCATGTTGCCGACGGCGCCGATCGTTTCGGCCCGTTCGTTTGCCGAGCGCGCTTGGCCGTACATGCTTGCATGGTCCGATTTGGGGCTCAACGGCAAGGAGCGCATGACGGTTGGTTCACTGGCGCACGCCGAAGTGCGCCGCTTTGCCGATAGCGATACGGGCGATCGCATGCGCGGTGAGATGATGGGTCTGTTGGGTGAGCTGTTGGGTATTTCGCCCGAGCAGATGGAGGAGCTGCGCTCTGAGGACGGTCAGCGTCGTTTGCACGAGGGAATGAAAAAGTTCGAGGGCGAGGTCCAGGACGCCATCGAAAGGATGATGGGCGGCCAGGGCGGACCGCAGGGCGGTCCCCAGGGTACGCCGATGCCACATCCGCCGGTGGATCCCCGTCAGTTTCCTTTTTTCTCGCAGAACTAAACTGGGGATAGGATTCGCTCCCAACCCCGATGCTTTAACTAAGCATCTTGGCCCCGTTGTGTTATTCTAGAACAGACGTTCGTGAATAGTGCGTGGGGCCTTGCCTTGCGCTGCGCTTGTGACGAGGGGAGGTTGGCTTGGTTATCTTGGGTATCGACCCTGGTTTGGCCCATACGGGGTGGGGGATTATCGAGGAGCGACGTGGCGAGGTTCGCTGTCGTGCCTATGGCTGCATCGAGACCAGTGCTGGAAGTCCGCTCGCGGTGCGCCTGTCGCATATCGCCCGCGACCTCAAGGGCGTTGTCGAACGCTATCGTCCCGATACCGCTGCTATCGAGAGCATCTACTTTGGCGCCAACGTTCGTTCGGCCATCCCCACGGCGCATGCCCGCGGCGCTGCGCTTGTGGCGCTTTCGGAGTGCGCGCTCGAGATTGGCGAATACACGCCCATGCAGATCAAGCAGGCTGTTGTGGGCACCGGCGCCGCAGATAAGCGACAGGTCGCGTATATGGTTCGTACGCTCACGCAGCTTGATCACGACCCGCACCCCGACCATGCCGCCGATGCCCTGGCCTGCGCCATCTGCCACGTTAACCTCAGCCGCACCCGAGCGCTTACCGGCGGCGAGTTCTATCAACAGAGAGGAACCGGATACTGATGATCTCCCAGCTCCACGGAACGCTTGTCGAGGCCACGATGAGCTCTGCTGTCGTCGATGTGTCGGGCGTGGGCTTTGAGCTCGGCATCTCGGGCAGCACTGCGGCCACGTTGCCGACGCCCGGCGGCGAGGTCCGCCTCTACACGCGCATGCAGGTGCGTGAGGACGCCATGACGCTCTTTGGTTTTGCCTCCAAGGACGAGCGCACGATGTTCGACCGGCTCGTGTCCGTCTCGGGCGTTGGCCCGCGCTTGGCGCTCGCCGTGCTTTCCACCTATACCGTGGGGCAGCTGTATTCGCTGGTGATGGCCGAGGACGACAAGGGCATGGCCAAGGTACCCGGTGTGGGTAAAAAGACAGCTCAGCGCCTCATTCTGGAGCTCAAGAGTACCTTTGCCAAGGATAAGGGCTTTGTGCCGGTCGACGTGATTCCCGGACAGGTTGCGATGCCCGTGCCTGCTGCCGCTCCCTCGGCCATCGATGATGCCCGCGCGGCACTCCTTTCCATGGGCTTTAGCCCGCAGGAGGCCGATGTCGCTCTGAGCGGGTATGATGGGCAGGATATGCGTGTCGAGGATCTGCTCGGCGCGGCGCTTAAGCGACTCGGAATGGATGCGTGATGTGGGAAGCCGATGACTCTCAGGACCTGTGGGCGACGCCCGGCAGCTCGCCGGCGGCATCCATGGCGCACGGTGAGCGCATGGTGGGCTCGGAGCTGACGCCCGAGGACCTCGATGTCGACCGTACCCTGCGTCCCCAGCGCCTGGACGACTATTGCGGTCAGGAGCATATCAAGCAGAGCCTTCGCGTGCTGATCGAGGCGGCGCAGAGCCGTGGCGAGACGCTCGACCACGTGATCTTCTCGGGCCCTCCGGGTCTGGGCAAGACCACGCTGGCCACCGTTATCGCCAACGAGCTGGGCGCTCAGATTAAGACGACGAGTGGCCCGGCCATCGCGCGCACCGGCGACCTGGCGGCCATCCTTACCAACTTACAGCCGGGTGACGTGCTGTTTATCGACGAGATCCACCGTCTCAATCGTTCGGTCGAGGAGGTCCTGTATCCCGCGATGGAGGACTTTGCGCTCGATATCGTGATTGGCAAAGGTCCGGCGGCGCGCTCGATTCGCCTGGATATCCCCAAGTTTACGCTGGTGGCGGCAACGACCCGCTCGGGTATGCTGACCGGCCCGCTGCGCGACCGTTTTGGTATTTCGTATCGCCTGGACTACTACACGGTCGAGGAGCTTGCTCAGATCGTGACGCGCTCGGCAACCATTTTGGGCGTGACAATAGACCATCCGAGCGCGCTCGAGATCGGCTCGCGCTCGCGCGGTACGCCGCGTCTTGCCAACCGCTTGCTCAAGCGCGTGCGCGATTACGCCCAGGTGCGCGGCAACGGTCCTATTGAGCTTGATATCTGCCGTCAGGCGCTCGAGTTCTTTGAGATTGATGAGCTTGGTCTGGACTGGATGGACATTCGCATCTTGGAGACGCTCGCCAAGACGTTCTCCGGCCGTGCCGTGGGCCTGACGACCCTTGCCAGCGCGGTGGGCGAGGATCCGGGTACGCTCGAAGATGTCTACGAACCCTACCTGTTGCAGTGCGGCTTGATGATTCGCACGCCGCAGGGCCGTCAGGCGACCCTTCGCACCTTTGAACACCTGGGGATTGAACCTACCGTTTAGGGGCGGGTTTGTTTTGGCTGGTCTGTAGGCTATCGCTGGGCACTGGATAAACATATCGCCGTTCATCGGTTACGGGTGTTTTACTATTGCGCGCCCGTGCTATGCTGAATTGGTCTTTTTCTCATCCGGTAACGAAAGGACCGCCCATGCCTACTGACATCGAAATCGCACGTTCTGTTACGCCGCTGCCTATTACCGAGGTGGCCAAGAACGCCGGCGTCGACGTTAAGCACCTGATTCCGTACGGCTTCGACAAGGCAAAGGTCGACTATTCTCTGCTCAACGAGCCAACTGATCACCAGGCCAAGCTTGTCCTTGTGACCGCTATTAATCCCACGCCTGCGGGCGAGGGCAAGACCACCACGACCATCGGTCTGGCCGACGGTCTGCGTCGTCGCGGCGTCAAGAGCGCCGTTGCCCTGCGCGAGCCTTCGCTCGGTCCCGTCTTTGGCGTCAAGGGCGGTGCCGCCGGCGGCGGCTGGGCCCAGGTCATCCCCATGGAGGACATCAACCTGCACTTTACCGGTGACTTCCATGCTATCGGTGCCGCCAACAACCTGCTGGCAGCCATGCTCGACAACCATATTCAGCAGGGCAACCAGCTCGGCATCGATGTTAAGCGCATCACCTGGAAGCGTGTCGTCGACATGAACGACCGTCAACTGCGCCATGTTATCGATGGCATTGGCGGCAAGGCCCAGGGCGTGCCGCGCGAGGACGGCTTCGATATCACCGTTGCCTCCGAGGTCATGGCAATCCTGTGCCTGTCCACGAGTATCAACGATCTTAAGGAGCGCTTGGGCGAGATCGTCGTCGGCTACAGCTATGCCGGCGAGCCCGTCCGCGCCCGCGACCTTAAGGCCCAGGGCGCCATGGCCGCGCTGCTTAAGGATGCGCTCAAGCCCAACCTGGTGCAGACGCTCGAGGGCACGCCCGCGTTTGTCCACGGCGGCCCCTTCGCCAATATCGCCCACGGCTGCAACTCCATCATGGCCACCCGCATGGCCATGCGTTTTGGCGATGTTGCGATTACCGAGGCCGGCTTTGGCGCCGACCTTGGTGCCGAGAAGTTCCTGGACATCAAGTGCCGCATGACGGGCGTTCGTCCCAGCGCCGTCGTGGTCGTCGCCACTGCCCGCGCGCTTAAGTACAACGGCGGCGTTGCCAAGGCCGACCTCAACGACGAGAACCTCGAGGCCCTTAAGGCCGGTATGCCCAACCTGCTGCGCCACGTCGACAACATCCAGAACGTCTATGGTCTTCCCTGCGTGGTCGCCATCAACCGCTTCCCGACGGACACCGAGGCCGAACTTGCGCTCATCGAGTCCGAGTGCCAGAAGCTCGGCGTCAACGTTAAGCTGTCCGAGGTTTGGGCTAAGGGCGGCGAGGGTGCGCTCGACCTGGCTGATGAGGTCATGCGCCTGATTGAGCAGCCGAGCGAGCTCAAGTTTGCCTACGAGGACGGTGCCGATGTGGCCGACGCCCTGGAGGCCGTTGCCACCAAGGTCTACCGCGCCGATGGCGTCGACTTTACGCCGGCTGCCAAGCGCCAGCTCGCCGAGCTGCGCGAGAACGGCTTTGGTAACCTGCCGGTGTGCGTCGCCAAGACCCAGTACAGCTTTAGCGATAACGCCAAGGCTCTGGGCGCGCCCGAGAACTTCCGCATCACCGTGCGCGAGCTCAAGGTTTCCGCCGGCGCCCACTTTGTGGTCGCGCTGACCGGCAGCGTTCTGACCATGCCGGGCCTACCCAAGGTTCCCGCGGCCGAGAACATCGACGTCGACAACGACGGCAACATCACCGGCCTGTTCTAAGCCTGCCGCCCATAGCCGCTTGCCCGCCCCGCCGCGCCTACCAAGGCCCGGTGGGGCTTTTTGATCCCTTGGGGACGGAAGGATTACGGATCATTTTGTGGCTGTTGGGTCAATGAGGTGAAGTGTCCGAGCTGAGCGCCGTGCTTACCAGCACCGAGGAGAGCGTAGCCAGCAACATCGCAACGGTGGCCACGACGCTGGAGCAGCTGAAGTCGAAGGACGATGACAGTGCGCAGGTGGGCTACGAAGCCGTCTCTGCTACGCAGGATGTCGACTTTACGGCTGCGGTTGGCGAAGGCCCGCTGGACCCGTCCCCCGATGACACGTGCCAGATTTCGGCTGCGTGGACCTATCCTCAGGTAAAAGGCCAGGGTATAGGTGTCGCCAAGTTCAACAAGGATATGGTCCAGCTCGTTGCGGACACGCTCGATGCGAGCAAGCAGGCCTCGATGGATGACGAGGACAGCCGCGTGACCATGATGTATACCGCCGAGATCGTCTCGATTGACGGCGATATCGCCTGCGTGCGTACCTACACCGATAGCTACATTCCTCCGTATCGTTCGGAACAGGTGACGAGGTCGGCGTACTACAAGATTCGAGCTATTTCAACGGCCAGGATGTGACGCCCGAGTATCCTTGCGCCACGCATGTGCCCAACGAGTAGGGCAAAACAACAGGGAGTGAACTGAACAGTCCCCGGTGACGCAAAACGCAGCGCCGCCGGGGACTTTTTGATGCAAATTGGCTCCGAGACAAGCTGTCTGGGCCAGCCGCGCCACGAAAAGCGCCCATCTACTACGTTTGCCAGGGTTGGACCGACCATGAATCGTTTTTTTAACAATGCGGCAAGACGTTTACCTGCGGTTTTGTTAACACAAATATGGATATGGTTGGTACCCTTGGGTTAAACGTAGTAGATGGGCGCATTTTATGGTTCACAGCCCAAGAAGAGGTCGTTAGCCGCGCTGGAGGCCGAAGAGTTTGGCGTTGCGCTCGGCGACCATCATGTTGATATCGGCGATTTCCATCTCGCCGTCAATGTAGGGCTGGTAGGTACCGTACGGGTCGCCGGCTCCCAAGCTGCAGCTTCCGCAGTTGTCGCAGCTGCCGTTGCCGCAGCCCGCGAGCGCTAGCTTGATGATCTCCTCACGCTCGGCACGCGTCGTGTCCTTGATGAGCTTGCTTTTTGCCATGACATATCCTCGATTCGCTTGTGACTGTCGGCCGCGCATGTCTTGTAGATACCGGCGGGCTTTGTCCATCATAGGCTTTTGCGCGGGTAGAATGCATGGATATCTTGATGCTTACGGGCGACGGAAAGGAAACGTTGCATGGACCAGGACAAGACGACTGTGATGAGCGGATATGGCTCCGCACAGGCCGGCGGTAGCGCCGACACGACCCGTATCGTGCCGAATCCCGGCAATGCTGTCCCCGATGCGACACAGATGTCTGCCGAACCCACACGAGTTATGGGCTATGGCGATACACCACGGGATCCGTTTGATTATGCACCGCAGGACTCGTATGGCAACGCGACGCCGGACCCGTATGGCAATGCGGCGGCAGATGCCTATAACAACCTGCCGCAAAATCCCATTCCGCAGCCCCAGCAGACGACGTATATGCCGCGCACGGCACAGCCGCGCTACGAGTCGCACGACCGATACGCGCGCGAGCCGTATCGTGAGTATCCCAAGTCCATCCCCCAGTATGGCGAGGACGAGGAGAAGAAGCCTTCGCGTTCGTCGAGCGTGATCAAGAAGATTCTTATCGTGCTGGCGATTTTCTTTGCCTTGTCGGTTGTGTTTGCCATCGTGTCGGGCATGCTCAACAAGCGGGGCGCCACGACTGATACCACGGCCGAGCAGACCGAGACTGCCCAGTCCGGCACCGTCGACCTGAGCGATATCCCGGGTCAGTACTGGTCAAACGCCAAGAAGCTCCTCAAGTCGCGCGGGGCCGACCTTTCGAATGCCGTGATTCTGACCGACGACGGCTCGACGCCCGTCGTCGATGCCAACTGGGTCGTCACATCTGCCTACTATAACGACAACGGCAACCTTGAGATTCAGCTCACGCGCAAGGACGGCTCGTCGGGCAATGCGTCCAGTGATCAAGGCACCACGGACAGCTCGAGCTCCAACACGCTGGAGGACCTGAGCAACAAGGCGCAGGAGCTTGGGGATAAGGCCCAAGAGCTGGGCGACACAGCCCAGAACCTCGGTGATACTGCACAGAACCTGGGTGATATGGCAACGAACGCCTGGGATGCCCTGCAAAATGGCATTTCGGGCGCGCAGGGAAACTAGCGGTCGAGCGGAGCGGGGCTACAACTGCTCGGCCGGACGGTCGGGCGAGCTAAAACCCGAGTCAAACGTGACAACGCATGATGCATCGGGCCTGCGCTCGTGCACGATATGCGTTACGCGCTCCAACAGCTCGTCGTCGGAGATGCGAAAGCCGTCGGGACGCACCAGGTCAAATGACACAAAGCCATCGTGCTCGTGCAGGTCATGGATGGAGAGCGCGGGATCGATCTGCATGACGCCACGCTTGACCCAGCTGCGCAGGTCGTCGCCGGTGGTGGCGATGGGGTCGCAGTGCAGCGTGATGTCGATGCCCATCTGGCGTTTAATATCGTGTTCGATGGTGTCCAGGATCTCGTGGTGCTCAAAGGCATCGCCCTCGCCGGGCATTTCCACGTGTGCGCTGGCAAACTGACGGCCGGGGCCGTAGTCGTGCACCATGAGGTCGTGTGTGCCCAAGACCTGGGGGTACGACATGATCCTGTCGCGGATTTCCTGGACGAGCTTGGGGTCGGGCGCTTGTCCCAACAGCGGGCTGATGGCGTCGCGCACCAGGCCCATGCCGCTGATGCAGATGAAGATGCCCACACCCAGGCCTGCCCAGCCATCGAGGTCAAAGCCGGTCGTCTGCGAAATAAGCGCCGCCGCCAAGACCGAGCCCGAGGCGATGACGTCGTTTTTGGAGTCCTGCGCCGTGGCGATGAGCGTCTCCGAGTCGATGCGGTCGCCCAGCGCGCGGTTGAATGCAGCCATCCATAATTTGACGAGCATGGACAAGACGAGGGCGGCTAGGGAGACCAGCGTGTAGGCGGTGGGGGAGGGCTTGATGATCTTGGTAATGGACTCGAGCACCAGGTTGATGCCGACGGCACAAACGAGGACGGCGACAAACAAGCCGGCGAGATATTCGTAACGGCCGTGGCCATAGGGGTGGCCTTCGTCTGCCGGGCGGCTGGCAAGGCGGAACCCGAGCAAGCTCACAATGTTGCTCGAGGCGTCGGAGAGGTTGTTAAAGGCATCGGCGACAAGCGAGACAGAGCCGGCGAGCAGACCCGCGATGCCCTTGGCCAGGCACAGGGTAATGTTGAGGCCAATGCAGATGAGGCTTGCGGCAAAGCCCGCGTTAGTGCGACATGATGCATCGACCGGCTCGCCCTCGCTGCCAGGAACAAGTGTATGTACCAGCCGATTTACAAATAGCATGGCGTACCTCCTCGCATCCTCGTTTAAGGGGATAGTGTAGCTCGCATAGGCGCGCCGTGCGCCGATGCTCAGAAAATGCAGCAATGGTCTGCTGGAGCTAACGAGCGGGGCTTCTTGTCCGATCGGGTGTTCCATTTTGGGCCACATGGGTATGGGCTTGTGCCTGCCTGCCCGACATACTTAATGTCGACAGCCCCTGCGTAAAGGAGGACGTATCCATGGACGAGATGTTTGCCATCAAATGCCAAAACTGCGGCGGCCCCATGTACTCACACCAGGCTCAACGCAGCTTTGAGTGTGCCTATTGCGGCACAGTCGTTCCGTGGCAGGCCGATGCGGGGGAGCCCAAGAGCGCCCTGGGCATTCGCCATGCGCCGCTGACGGTTGTCGATGGGTTGCTTAAGCTCACCCATGTGTCGCAGCTCGAGCGCCCGGTGGACCCCGACTGGTATTTCTTTCATGCGCACTGGCGCAACCAGTCGGTTCTGGAGCATCTACTGTGGGAGGACCGCGGCACGGCGCAGGAGTTCCAGGAGGCCGCGCATGTGAGCATCCCGTGCCCCTTCTGTGGCGCATCCTTCGAAGGCGAGTCGACCCAGCGCGTGTTTGAATGCCCGTCCTGCGGCAATAAGATCGGCGTTGCAGACCTACTCAAGCCCGGTACCTTTAGCAAGCGCCTGACCATGGGCGTTGGTGCGGAGTATGTACCCGAGCAGGGTATTCCCTGCGAAATCTCGCCGCAGCAGGCACGTGCCAACGCGCTGCAGCTGGTGCACCAGTATGCGGAAGCCTTTGCCGGTCACGATGTAGAAGACGCGATCCAAAACGACATGATGCTCTTCTACTTTCCCATGGCGCTCGCGGATTTGCGCATGATGGCGTCCTTCCCGGGCAAGGGGCTGAGCAAGGAGACCTTGGTGTACTACGAGGTGCTCGACTGGGCATATCCGCGGGCAAACTACCTGGACGTTCGTCTTATGGGCATTTTGGAGCCGTGGGACTTTGGCAAGGTGGGGCCGTTCGATCCTGCCATGCAGGAAGGTGACTTTCGCGTTGTTTCCGTCGATGCGTCTACCAAGGACCAGGTGGTCATTGATAAGCTGGCGCTCGACGTTGCCGGCAACGATGCCGAGGCGGTGCTGGGGCTCAATAAAAAGAGTATCCGCACGTGGGCGCGCAAGGCCCGCAAACACAAGGATGGTCTGGTGATGGTGCCGGTCTACTTTGTCGATCGTCCGGCGACGGACAGCCGCGAAGGCGAGCAGGTGCGCATTGCCGTAAACGGCCAGACGGGCCGCGCGGCCGCGGTAGTGTTTAGCGACAAGCGCGAGACACATGTGGTGGCACCGCTCAATCCCAACGTGATGCTGTCGAGCGAAAGCACCGTGCACGCCACGCCCATCGAGGTCAAATACGTTAAATCGCCGTTTCTGTACCAGATCGTGCGCCATGGAGGCGGCGGGCAACCGCGTCAGGTGGCAGCGGCAGTCGAGGGCTCCTACCGAGAGGAGAAGTCCAAACGCCGCGGCCTGCTGGGTGCGCTATTTGGGAAGTAGGGGAGTAGTGCCGGTTGGCGCTGTAACGTGATGACCGGGGGTGCAGGGCGGCTCGCAGGAGTGCGGGCTGCCCCGTTTTTGTGCGGCGACAGGACCCGCAGGCACTCCATTAAACGCTCACGCTCATAGCACGAACGTTGAGCAACATTACGTCTGCCGATAGCTATTAAAAAATGTCCGTATGCGGTAGTAGTCTAATCGTAAGGCGTTTCCAGCCTCTCGGGTTCTAGGAAGAAGCGGATGGGAGAGTAATGCAAAAGACCATGATGGACTCTATTCCCATAAGCTCACGTGCCCGTGCACTATGGGCAAAAACCGGCGGCGCGGAAGAGCGTAACCTGTGGTCGCCTCTTTATGTTCATATGGTTGATTCTGCGGGTGTTGCGCGCAAGCTTTGGAACGAATGGCTGCCGGAATCTGTCAAGTACCAAATCGTGAACGCATTTGGCTGTGACGACTCTGCAACGGCGGCACTCGTTACCTGGCTTGCTGGTATCCACGACATTGGCAAGGCGACGCCAGGCTTCCAGTACAAGGTCTCGGAGCGGGCAGAACTTGTTGAACAAGCGGGGCTTCAGGTTCCGAGCCCCCGCATGATGAACCACCCTCCATCGCATGCCTTCATGAGTGAGGTGATCCTCGAAGATTGGCTCGATGGACGCGGTTGGGACTGCTCGTGGACATTCGGGTGCATTCTGGGAGCGCATCATGGAACCACGCCTTCGTCCGATAGCGTGCTCGACGGCATAACGAGCGCATCGCGTAATTTTCCCAACGAGAACTTGGGTGATGACGATTGGCGTGCCGTCCAAGAGGAGCTTCTTGACTGGATGTTTGAGGAGTCGGGGATGGCGAAGTTCGAGAGTGTCTTTAGCTCGTCACCTGTTCCTCAACCAGAACAAGCACTTGTCTCTGCGCTGGTTATCGTTGCCGATTGGATTGCCTCAAATTCAGATCTGTTCCCTCTTGACTCTTGCATCGGCTCTTATGACGAATTTATCAAGCGCACCGATGCCGCATGGGCTTCGCTGGCGCTGCCCCCGGCGTGGCAGGCGATGCCGGTAAAGGAAGAGGGACAAGAGCTGTTTCATCACCGCTTTATTGGTCTTCCTGAGGATGTGAGCTTGCGTCCAGCGCAGGAGCAGGCGATGCAGGCGGCATCCGACATGGACGGCGCAGGGCTACTCATTATCGAAGCGCCCATGGGCAACGGCAAAACAGAGGCCGCACTGATGTGCTCAGAGATTATGGCTCCGAAAACCGGGGCAGGGGGAATCGCCTATCTTCTACCGACAATGGCAACTTCCAACGCGATGTTCAAGCGCGTTAAAGATTGGCTCGAGTGCGTTCCCGATTCGCGGGGCCGCAGTACGCAGTCGATGCAACTTTTGCATAGCAAGGCGGCTTTGAACCCGGACTACGACAGCCTGCGAAGTTGGGGACGCACTTGGATGGGGGACGACGCGAAAAAGAGCGTTGAGGAAGATGTGACAGCGCACCAGTGGTTTGGCGGAAGGAAGCGTGGTCTTCTGTCGTCATTTGTTGTGGGCACGGTCGACCAGCTGCTTATGGCGGCGCTTAAGGCGCGCCATGTGCAGCTTAGGCACTTGGGCCTTGCCGGCAAGGTTGTCATAATCGATGAGGTTCATGCTTACGATGCCTATATGAATGTCTATCTTGACCGTGTGCTCACGTGGCTTGGCGCTTACGGCGTGCCGACCATACTGCTTTCGGCAACGCTTCCCGCTGAGCGCCGCAACGAGCTCATCCACGCCTATCGGGGTAGGGATAGAAAATCCACTCGTCGCGCATCAAAGCGGAAAGATATTCCGGAAGCTCCTCGTAAAGCATCAGGGTTGCCGTCGTACCCGCTCGTTACAACGGCAACCCGAAATGGAGCGCTGGACGATAGCATGTACCGAGCATGCGATGACCCTTCGATCGGAACAAACGTTATTGTCGAACGATTGGAAGACGACGATGCTGCGCTGGTTGCACAATTGGAGGACTTATTGTCCGATGGTGGTTGCGCATGCGTGTTGCGAGACACGGTTTCCCGTGCCCAAAGCTCCTACGAGCAGTTGAAGACTGCCTTTGGCGATTCGTGCGTAAAGCTCGTCCATTCGCGCTTTATTGCCGTCGACCGAATGGAAAATGATGCGGAACTGCTGCGACTGCTTGGTCCCGACTCTGCCGACAGGCCCAGTAAACTCATCGTAGTGGGTACGCAGGTGATCGAGCAATCCCTCGACATTGATTTCGACGTAATGATCACCGATGTAGCCCCTATCGACCTTTTGCTGCAGCGAATGGGACGCCTACACCGCCATGAACGCGGGGAAAATCAGGGACAGCGTCCGGAGAAGCTCAGGCAAGCACGTTGCTTTATCACGGGCATCGAGGACTGGGCGACTGCTCCGCCTAAGGTGAATGGGGGTATAGAGAAGGTCTATCACCCTGCGATGCTTTTGCGCAGCTTGCTTTCGCTGAGGGCAAAGAGTACCGATGGAGGGACGGCTATGGTCAATCTGCCTCACGATATTGCTGGCCTTGTCGAGCGGACGTATTCACGAAGCATTGCGGCGGAAGAGTTATGCGATGCGGGCGCAGCACCGGAATGGGTTCATGCTTTGCAAAGCGCAGAAAAAGAGCTGGAGAAGACAAAAGAGAACAAGCAGCTCAAGGCAAATGCCTGGCTTCTGAGCAAGCCACAGAAGGGGACGCAAAGTCTTATTGGCTGGCTGAATGAAACCTTCTCGCTTGCAGACGAGACAAAAGCACGCGCTGCCGTTCGCGATTCTGGTGACACGGTTGAGGTTATTGCGGTCCAAGTAGGCAACGACGGTTTCACGCTGCTTCCCTGGGTCACCGACATAAAGGGGAGCCGTCCGTGTCAGGGCTATTTAGGGGATGGAAGGGAAGCGCCTGACGATGAGGTTGCCCGCCTTGCGGCGAGTTGTACCGTGAGCCTGCCATTCTGGCTATCGTCTGAGCAGGTAATTGATGCCCTGGAGACAAAATCTCAGGCGCTCAGATGGCAAGAGTCAAGATGGCTTCAAGGTCAACTGGTCTTGGCGTTTGATTCAAACCTAGATACGGTAATAGAAACGAAAGATGCTATCTATCGCATGCACTATTCGCGTAAGGCCGGGCTTGAACTTGTTGAAACAGTGAGGAAGAAAGGAGATGCGCAATGAGCCAGAATGTGAGTTTTAACCTCGTGGACGAACCATGGATCTGCGTTCGCGATTTGGGCGGGGCGACGCGCGAGGTATCACTGCTCGAGCTATTTGAGCAAGCGTCAAGCATCAAGTGCTTGGCTAACGATCTACCCACACAGGATTTTGCGATTCTGCGCGTTTTACTGGCAGTGCTGCAAAGGGCAATTTCTCCGATGCTCGACGATGACGACGTTCCAGCGGAGGTTTGGGGGCGCCTATGGCGTGCGCACGAACTGCCCATCGACCAGATTCACAAATACCTCGACGAGTGGCACCATCGTTTCGATCTGTTTGACGAGGAACAACCTTTTATGCAGGTCGCTGGTCTGCATACGGCAAAGAACGAGTTCTCTGAAATAAGAAAGGTGATCGCTGACATACCGGATGGGGATACGCTCTTTTCGCTTCGATCAGGTGAGGGGGCGGATCGTCTGACTTTCTCGGAATCCGCGCGCTGGCTTATTCACGTTCACGCTTTTGATACTGCTGGCATTAAAAGCGGAACGGTTGGCGATGCACGCGTTAAGAAGGGGAAGAGCTATCCAATTGGTACCGGATGGTCGGGCTGTTTAGGAGGGTTGTGTTTTGAGGGCCCTTCGCTTAAAGAAACCCTCTTGCTTAATTCTATTCTGTGTGGCGATGAGATAAACGAGCTGTTTTCGGACGATGACTTGCCCTGTTGGGAGAAGTCGACGGCGCCCGCCGGAGTCGATGACCTTGCTCCGACTGGTAGGCTTGATCTATACACTTGGCAAGCTCGAAGAGTTCGTTTGATTCCTGAGAGCGGCTACGTGGTTGCCGTGGTTTTGACGAACGGCGACAAGCTTGCGCAGATTAACCGTCAGGGCTGTGAACCCATGACGGCATGGAGGCGTAGTCCGAACCAGGAAAGACAGTTGAAATTGCCTCTCGTTTACCTGCCCAAGACGCATCAGCCCAGAAGAGCCCTCTGGCGAGGTCTCGATTCCGTGTTTGGCGTCAGTTCGCCAGAAGCGGACTCAACCGTTCTTGGGTCCGGGCTGAAAGGTTGGGTTTCCTATCTTGCGAGCAGAGATTCGGGATGTCAGCTCGATAATGCGCTTATTCAAGTCCACGCGATTGGAATGGAATATGGTACACAAAACTCAGTCGTTTCCAATGTCATCAATGACACGGTTGAGCTGAGTGCATTTCTCCTGTCAAGCGAAGGGAAAGACTTGGCTGCTCTTGCCAAAAGCCTTGCTTCTTCAACGTCGGACGCGGTTTTTGCCTTGGGTACCCTTGCCGCAAACCTCTGTGTAGCGTCTGGTGGAAATGGGGCAGATGAGCTTAAGGGCGCGAAAGAGAAAGCGGAGACGCGTACTTTCTTCGAGATTGATATGCCGTTTCGCCAGTGGCTCGCCGGTCTTAACGAGAGCAGCAACGCGGTAGCCGAGCGGATGCGGTGGCACTGCACGGCCCGCGCGATTATCGAAGTAAACGCAAGGGCCCTTCTTCGCGAGGCTGGCCCAGAGGCAATCGTTGGAGCTCCTATGAAAACAGGCAAGATAAACGGGTGGATGACGGCACCGCGAGCCAAGGCGATGCTCGACACTGCCCTAAAAAAGTATCTGCCTCTTGAAGAAGACGAACCAAGAGATAAGGAGGTTTAGATATGACGGACAACAGCGCGCAAAAGTCAGAGCAGCTTATGCTCACATTCGTGCACGGGCGCATATGCTCTATCCAAAACGACTATCTGTCTGCCAGCGGAAAACCACGAGGAGCACGAAAGCTGGCAACATTGCGCCATGCGCTTCTTATGCCCATGGGCTCAAATGCAGATGCATGGCCGCTTGAGTTCGAGGGCCTTCCTGCCGAGCTTGTGGGGAGAGGCACCGAACCATCGTGGGCCGAGACGGCGGTACATGCCGCGCTCACGCTCTATGCGGTCCATCAACAGGGCAAAACCAAGGCAATGTATGTGCCTGGTGGTGAGCATTCGTTTGGCGCGGCCCTGCGGCAACTCGTGAGCGGCCATAAAGAGCGTTTCTCGAATCTCGAAGAGGGTGAAATGCCTCGAAGGTTTAGGGCTTTTATAACGGCCGATTGCATGGAAGAGACGCTTCACTATGCAAGGCAGCTTGTGCAACAGCTGCGAGCTGCCGAGATTCCCGTTGATTACGCGCGTTTTGCAGCACAGCTATACAAGCTGCAAAGCCCCTATACAGCAGATAAGGTGCGCCTTGCGTGGGGGCGTGAATATAGCCGAATGCCAAAGGCCGAGTCCGGCATCGATGCCAGCCCTTCAGAAGAATAGTTGATGAGGAAATCAACAAGAAAGGACCTACAATGAAAAAGCCCCAGTTCATCGATATCCATATCCTTCAGACTGTCCCCCCGAGCAACATCAATCGAGATGACACGGGTAGTCCAAAAACGGCATATTTCGGCGGAGTCAAGCGCTCAAGGGTTTCAAGCCAAGCGTGGAAGAAGGCCACGCGCGATAGTTTCTCCGATCTGTTGGATGAGTTCGGTCTTGGTTGGCGTACGAAGCGCGCAGCAAGCTTGATCGCGGAAGCCGTGGCCGCTATTTTGCCGGAAATTGAGGACGATCAGGCCGAAGTTGTTGCCGAGAAGGCCTTGGCGGCAACGGGCGTCAAAGTCAAAGGCGGCGAAACGGGCTACTTATTGTTTCTTTCTACAGCACAGATTAAAGCCCTTGCATCGTTGGCGGCGCAGGCCTTTGAAGCGGGCGGGGCTGTCGACAAGAAACTCGCTAAGGAAATTCTTGACATCAAGAAGAAGCCGACGCTTAACAGCATCGATGTGGCGATGTTCGGGCGTATGGTGGCGGATGCTCCTGATTTGAACGTCGACGCCTCCGTTCAGGTCGCCCATGCCATTGGCATTGGGAAGATGAATCCAGAGTTCGATTACTTCACCGCTCTTGACGATTGCTCTCCCGAAGATAATGCCGGCGCAGCAATGATTGAGACAACGGAGTTCACATCATCGACAATGTATCGCTATGCAACTATTGATGTGCTGCACCTTTGCGAAAACCTTGGTTCGGCTGCGGTTGCTTGCCGCGGCATCGAGGCGTTTTTGAAGGCATTCATCACTTCCATGCCCACGGGAAAGCAGAATTCGTTTGCAAACCGCACGCTCCCCGGAGCGGTTGTCCTTCAACTGAGGGATACGCAACCAGTGAGCTTGGTGAATGCCTTTGAAAAACCTGTTGAGGCATCGCATGGGAAAAGCCAGATTGAAATTGGCTGTGAGCGTTTGGCCAAGCAGGAAGAGGCGGTTGACAAGGCGTTTGGAACGACCCCGCAAAAGACGTTCGTTATAACTGCATCTCCGGATGCGCAGTCTCTTCCCGGTGCCATGGGTGTCGAAGGGGCATGTAGTCTTGACGCCGCAATTGCGCAAATCTCGCAAGCGTGCGCTGCTTATCTTGCCGAAAACGGCTACCAAACCGAAGAGGTGGACTAGCCATGGCGGTCCTGCTGCTCAAATTGGCGGGTCCGCTGCAATCGTGGGGGTCTTCGAGTAGGTTCGCTGAGCGCGGAACAGAGCACGAGCCGACGAAGAGCGGCGTTGTAGGTCTGCTTGCCGCAGCCTTGGGTCGTTACCGAACAGATCCCGTTGATGACCTTGCGGCACTACGCTTTGGCGTGCGTATCGATCAGCCAGGAACGTTTCTAAGTGACTTTCAAACCGAGCACAAACGAAAGTGGGACTCGCAGAGCGCTCGATGGGTGTCGGGCGATGCCCTGCCTTTAACTCGTCGGCATTATCTGGCCGATGCTGTGTTTGTTGCGGCATTTGAGGGCGATGGAGAGCTCTTGCAAAGGTGCGCCGAGGCGCTTGACGCACCGGCGTTTCCCCTGTTTCTAGGTCGCCGTTCCTGTCCACCCGCGTGCAGGGTGCATATTGGGCTGTTTGAGGATGTGACGTTACTCCAAGCTTTGCGCAATCACCCCTGGGAAGCAAGCGAGAGATATCAGGGCAACTGGAAGTTTCATGGCAAGGAAAGCGTTGACCTGGAGATTCTCTACGATAAGCAGGGTTCTGACGAAGGCGAGGGCTACGATGTTTCGCTGCGCGACGTGCCCATCAGCTTTTCGCAGGAGCATCGCCAATACAGCTTTCGTACTGTTGCCCATACAACAGCAACGGTTAGGAACCCGAAATATGTTGGCGCGCAGGCCGACCATGATCCTTGGTCTGCTCTAGGAAAGGAGGTATAGCCGATGTTCTTTACCCAGTTTCCCATCAATATGACGCGGAGGGAGTCGTGTGCGATGCTTGCCTCGCCCTATCGCATGCATGCGGCGATTGCAGGCAGCTTCCCCTTTTCTCAGACGAGCGGGGACGGCCGCGTGCTTTGGCGCGTGGATAGAATGCCTGATGGGGGTTCTCGCCTTTATATCGTGAGTCCCGGCAAGCCGAGCTTGGTAGGGCTTGATGAACAAATTGGGTGGCCCGACTGCGAACCGCAGTGGGGCACGCGCGGATACGATCCGTTTTTGGGGCGCATCTCGAACGGACAGACCTATTCGTTTCGCTTGGTAGCGAATCCGTCGCTCAACAGAAGCACGCGTGGCGGCAAAAGCGACCTGCTAAACAGCGAGGGCGAACCTAAGAGAAATAGAATTGGCCACCTGACCATTCTGGAGCAAACTGCCTGGCTCGTTGGAGCTCAAGCATATAAGGGCGCCGACAAGGAAGTGCCAAGCATTTTTGCGCCCGAGCGGGGATCACGTGCCCAAAGGAATGGTTTTGAGGTTTTGAGCGACGATGAGGGCTGCCCGAGCTTGATTGTTAGTAATTCCAACAGAATCTCGTTTACCAAGGGTGTCCAAGGAAACAAAGTCACCTTTACGCGCGCCCAGTACGATGGCGTGTTGCGCGTGACCGATGCTGATGCCTTGCGCCATGCGCTTGTGTGTGGCATCGGGCATGCCAAAGGATTCGGATGCGGCCTTCTCACGCTGGTTCCACTGGATAGGTGAGCGGCATGGGTGATAATCCTGGCATGATCAAGCCTGATTTGCGCGCACTGCCCACGATAAAGGAGCGAATGACGTTTCTTTATGTCGAGCGATGTCTTGTGAGCAGGCAAGATAGCGCAGTGAGCATAACCGATGCGCGCGGAACGGCGTATGTCCCCGCGGCTTCTCTTGGGGTGCTTATGCTGGGGCCTGGGACCAATATCTCTCATCGTGCGGTTGAGTTGCTCGGCGATTCGGGGACAAGCGTGATTTGGGTGGGCGAGCACGGCGTTCGCTACTATGCGCACGGCCGCCCGCTCACCCATTCTTCTCGGTTGGTTGTCGCGCAGGCTGAGCTCGTGTCGAACACTCGAAGGCGTCTTGCCGTGGCACGAGCGATGTACGGCATGCGTTTTCCCGGCGAGGATGTATCGAATTACACGATGCAGCAGCTCCGTGGCCGCGAGGGAGCTCGGATTCGAACACTTTATCGGCGGCTGTCGAAGCAATACGACGTCCCATGGGATGGGAGGGAATACAACCCCGATGATTTTCTTGATGCAAGCCCAATCAATCAGGCGCTGTCGGCTGCCCATGCATGCCTTTACGGAGTCGTTCACAGCGTGATTGTGGCGCTGGGGTGCTCTCCGGCATTGGGATTTGTCCACGTTGGCCATGAGCGCTCGTTTGTGTATGACATTGCCGATTTGTATAAAGCAGAGGTGACGATTCCCATCGCTTTCGAAGTGGCTTCCGATCCTCCAGAGGATATCGGGGCGGAAGCGCGTCGGTGCACTCGTGATGCGTTTCTTGACGGGAAGATAATGGAGCGCTGTGCTCGCGATATCAGGGGTCTGCTGTTGGGCGACTTCGAGACAGAGGACGAGCCTGATATCGATACGATGTTCCTCTGGGATGAGAGGCGCCCTGCCGTTGCTTTTGGAGTGTCCTATGGCAAGGAAAACGACGTCCAGGTGGATGCCACCGAAGAGAATAACGGAGTGCTTGTGGAAGGATAACGGGTGATTGTTGTTGTTTTGGAAAAATGTCCCCTTGCACTTCGCGGCGACCTAACGAAATGGTTACAGGAGATTAGCCTAGGCGTGTATGTCGGCAGGGTGAGCGCGCGTGTAAGAGATGAGCTTTGGAGTCGTATTTGCAAAGAATGCAAAACAGGGCGTGCCACGATGGTTTTTTCTGCACGCAACGAGCAACACCTCAACTATCGAGTGCACAACACCGCGTGGGAACCTATCGACTTTGATGGCATCAAGCTAATGATGCGGCCTTCGCCTTCGCGCATGAAGGCCCTTGGCACGAAGAGAGTGGGATGGAGTTACGCGGCGATGCGATCGAAGGCACGTCGCGGGAGCGTGGCAGCCGAAAGGGACGAGCCGCGCGAATACGTTGTACTTGATGTTGAGACCACGGGGCTGGACCCAGACAAAGATGCGATTATCGAGATTGCCGCCATCAAAGTTGAGCAGGGTGTTGAGGAGGGCAGGCTCCATGAGCTTATTCGATACGAGAAAGGCATCCCTAAGAAGATAGTCGAGCTAACAGGCATTACCGATGAGATGCTTGCCGAAAAGGGGATCGAGCTTGAGCGAGCGGTGAGCGGCCTGCTTTCCTTTGTCGGGAGCCGCATAGTGGTTGCGCATAACGCTTCGTTCGATACCGGTTTCGTGCAGGCAGCGTGCGAAGAATGCGACCTAGACGATTTTGACAATGAGTGCATCGACACCATTACACTGGCAAAGAAGAAGATGCCCGATGCGCCGAACTACCGCTTGAAGACCCTGCTCGGCCTTTTGAACCTTGACAATCAAATACCTCATCGTGCCGAGTCTGATTGTGAGGCGACCTTGAGCTTGTTTAGAAAACTGATTAAAATGGGGCCCACATCAAAGGGATAGGGTGTTTTGAGCTGGGATTTTTAAGTCTGCTCCCCGCACACGCGGGGATGATCCCGTGTACGGGAACTGGCCGACCGTACCGAAGGCCTGCTCCCCGCACACGCGGGGATGATCCCGACCGACGTGTCGCTGCCTGCTGACACACCAGCTGCTCCCCGCACACGCGGGGATGATCCTTAGCAAAGGCCATGGTAATCATTGCTGGTATACTGCTCCCCGCACACGCGGGGATGATCCCAACCATCCCGACGTCATCGCCGGATGGAATACCTGCTCCCCGCACACGCGGGGATGATCCCTTGAAGTTGGGCTACGGCGGTACCAAGGAGGACTGCTCCCCGCACACGCGGGGATGATCCCAGGTGACTTCAACGCGTGGGCGCGAGGTTGCGCTGCTCCCCGCACACGCGGGGATGATCCCTTCTTGAATGAGTTCCGCCCACCAGTTATGTCCTGCTCCCCGCACACGCGGGGATGATCCCGTTGCCGTTCGCCTCTGAGAAAACGTAGCCAGCTGCTCCCCGCACACGCGGGGATGATCCCCAAGCCCCCCCAGTATCAAAGTATCAGTATCACTGCTCCCCGCACACGCGGGGATGATCCCGAGAACGTCAGCGACCTGATGGGCAACGAGACCTGCTCCCCGCACACGCGGGGATGATCCCGTTCCCGAGTCGAACGCCCTGCGCTTCCACTCCTGCTCCCCGCACACGCGGGGATGATCCCCAAGCCCCCCCAGTATCAAAGTATCAGTATCACTGCTCCCCGCACACGCGGGGATGATCCCCGAACCACGATAGAGTACCGCCTACCGAAGTTCTGCTCCCCGCACACGCGGGGATGATCCCTTTATGGACGGCTTGTCAGTAGTGTAGTAGGCCTGCTCCCCGCACACGCGGGGATGATCCCGTATACGGGAACTGTCCGACGGTACCGAAGGCCTGCTCCCCGCACACGCGGGGATGATCCCGTGGAAGTTAAAGACGAGGACGGAAACCCCACCTGCTCCCCGCACACGCGGGGATGATCCCGAGAGCTACAGCGGCTCCGACGTGTCTATCGGCTGCTCCCCGCACACGCGGGGATGATCCCCCAAGGCCCCTTGTTGTCGATTCGGACTCGTCCTGCTCCCCGCACACGCGGGGATGATCCTACGACACCCTCTGCCTTGAAGCCCTCGGTGCTCTGCTCCCCGCACACGCGGGGATGATCCCTCGATGGCCGATTCCTTGAGCTGGAGGTATTGCTGCTCCCCGCACACGCGGGGATGATCCCGCCGTCTATAGTCTGGCCCCAGATGCCCGCCACTGCTCCCCGCACACGCGGGGATGATCCCATACGGCTGCAACCCCTACTAATAAAAACGTTCTGCTCCCCGCACACGCGGGGATGATCCCGAAGCAGTGAAGTGGGCGGGTGACGAGCTTCGCTGCTCCCCGCACACGCGGGGATGATCCCAGGACGACTATTGAATACCGCCTACCTAAGTTCTGCTCCCCGCACACGCGGGGATGATCCCTTGCTGCTTATTACTTTAAGCTGTATAGGTGGCTGCTCCCCGCACACGCGGGGATGATCCCTTTCCAACATCACTGTTGGAAACCTCGTGACGCTGCTCCCCGCACACGCGGGGATGATCCCACGAAGAACTTTCCGGGACGTTTTGCACCGATCTGCTCCCCGCACACGCGGGGATGATCCTTGTAAGCACCGTCCTTAGGTCGTTGCCGTCCACTGCTCCCCGCACACGCGGGGATGATCCCGGGAAAGCGATGGGCAGCGCGTCGATAAACTGCTGCTCCCCGCACACGCGGGGATGGTCCCAACCACCTAGGTCAGAGCGCAGATGGCTTCAACTGCTCCCCGCACACGCGGGGATGATCCCAATAGCTTCGTTGACGTTCATTGTTAGTCCTTCTGCTCCCCGCACACGCGGGGATGATCCCGTAGACGCGCTCACACGTGGCGAGCTTGCCGCCTGCTCCCCGCACACGCGGGGATGATCCCATATAGCGTTTAATCGCGTAGGGGGTTAGATGCTGCTCCCCGCACACGCGGGGATGATCCCCCTCGCAACCACGCACCCACGTGTTGAAGTCACTGCTCCCCGCACACGCGGGGATGATCCCGTTGACATCCTCACGAGACAGATGGAGGACGCCTGCTCCCCGCACACGCGGGGATGATCCCGGGAACGAGATTGGAAGAGCGTCGATGAACTGCTGCTCCCCGCACACGCGGGGATGATCCCATATCCTCGAACTCGCTAGTACAATCGCTAGTCTGCTCCCCGCACACGCGGGGATGATCCCAGTTCGTGCTTTCCTCTAGCAACTGGAAGCGGCTGCTCCCCGCACACGCGGGGATGATCCCGACCCTAAGCACTGCAAGCCCGCACTCAAAAACTGCTCCCCGCACACGCGGGGATGATCCACGAATACCACACTATAGGTCAAGGGATACCGCCTGCTCCCCGCACACGCGGGGATGATCCCGTTGCTTCTGAGACGAGAGCTGCGGCAGGCGTCTGCTCCCCGCACACGCGGGGATGATCCCAACGCTAAAACATGGACGACCGTTGAGCGCCTCTGCTCCCCGCACACGCGGGGATGATCCCCGGTCTGCGAGCTGGCGCCGATGGTGGACAGGCTGCTCCCCGCACACGCGGGGATGATCCCGCCATCGTTGCCGGTCAGGCCTTCGGCGGAGTCTGCTCCCCGCACACGCGGGGATGATCCCATGCACAATATCCGCCGCTGCACTTGCCTACACTGCTCCCCGCACACGCGGGGATGATCCCGAGTTCGCGCATATGTACCGCGACAAGATTGACTGCTCCCCGCACACGCGGGGATGATCCCTAACGCAGACGTTGACCAGTAAACAACTCACGCTGCTCCCCGCACACGCGGGGATGATCCCGAGCCGGACGGTATGCCGTACTCCCTGAGCTGCTGCTCCCCGCACACGCGGGGATGATCCCTTACTTCTGTTGGTGACCTTTCTGGATGGAATACTGCTCCCCGCACACGCGGGGATGATCCCGCTATAGATTCCGTAGGCAAAAAGCTTGCGCACTGCTCCCCGCACACGCGGGGATGATCCTTATCTCGAAGAGTACGTATACAATAGGTAGCGCTGCTCCCCGCACACGCGGGGATGATCCCGAGGGCACGCACGTGCATATTGGACACGGCGACTGCTCCCCGCACACGCGGGGATGATCCCGTCATAGGGTTTAACTTGAGAAGATTTGTAACCTGCTCCCCGCACACGCGGGGATGATCCCATTGTAGTCGATATGCGATTAACCTACAAACACTGCTCCCCGCACACGCGGGGATGATCCCGAGCTGTTCGCCGACACCGAGCTGAGCGAGGACTGCTCCCCGCACACGCGGGGATGATCCCGATGAGCGGACTAGTGAGAGGCCTATATCCCGCTGCTCCCCGCACACGCGGGGATGATCCCCGTTAACCAGTGTCCAAAAATTGCATAAAAAGCTGCTCCCCGCACACGCGGGGATGATCCCGACAAAGTCGGTCTACACGAAGTCTACACATTCTGCTCCCCGCACACGCGGGGATGATCCCGTGATCTTCCAGCGCCGAATGTGTAGATATTGCTGCTCCCCGCACACGCGGGGATGATCCCTTGTACGGGTCGGCGAACGGGTCGTTCGCGTACTGCTCCCCGCACACGCGGGGATGATCCCGTACTGGGCGCGTCCTCCATTGCTCGCTAGCGCTGCTCCCCGCACACGCGGGGATGATCCCTTTAACCACTGCTGAGGGGTTGCTCCTCCATTCCTGCTCCCCGCACACGCGGGGATGATCCCTGCCGCTCCGTGCCTCCTGCCGCGACCCACTCCTGCTCCCCGCACACGCGGGGATGATCCCCGTTGCCCAGTGTCCTAAAATTGCATAAAAAGCTGCTCCCCGCACACGCGGGGATGATCCCTTTATGAAGTACGCCAACGACCCGTTTGCAGACTGCTCCCCGCACACGCGGGGATGATCCCTGAAAGAGGAATACAATAGCGCTGTAAAGACGCTGCTCCCCGCACACGCGGGGATGATCCCTCAAACATAATCGAACATATGCCGTATCTTGACTGCTCCCCGCACACGCGGGGATGATCCCGAGTTCGGCCTGAGCGAGAAGGCCGTCTTCGCCTGCTCCCCGCACACGCGGGGATGATCCCGGCCTCTATCCGGCACGCCGCCAAGCCAAAAACTGCTCCCCGCACACGCGGGGATGATCCCGTCCGGGGCGGCCGCAGGCACGACTACCTCGTCTGCTCCCCGCACACGCGGGGATGATCCCCCGCAGTGGACGGTCGCGGCCTGGACGCAGACCTGCTCCCCGCACACGCGGGGATGATCCCTTGCGGCTGGTCAGCTTGCGGATAATGTCTTCCTGCTCCCCGCACGCGCGGGGATGATCCCGAGCGCAAGGGCGCGCTGGACCTGAAGCGCGACTGCTCCCCGCACACGCGGGGATGACCCCAAATGGCGCATCCGCTGGTGCGAATGGGACGGCTGCTCCGCGCACGCGCGGGGATGATCCCGTGTATGCACCTGTATCCGTTTTGCATAGCAACTGCTCCCCGCACGCGCGGGGATGATTCCAGGCAGCGCGTGGACGCGCCCTCGGGCAGCACCTGCTCCCCGCACGCGCGGGGATGATCCCAGGATCGCCTTCGTCATTGCTGGACGCTAAGTCTGCTCCCCGCACGCGCGGGGATGATCCCGGTGCGCCCGTTCATCGGCTTGCTTCGGTACTCTGCTCCCCGCACGCGCGGGGATGATCCCACCGTCGCATCCATCGACAAGGCCGTGGCAACCTGCTCCCCGCACGCGCGGGGATGATCCCCTGACCGCCTGCTCGCGGCACTGCGAGGCCAACTGCTCCCCGCACGCGCGGGGATGATCCCACCTTGATTGAGGGGATGAAGACACTCATGGACTGCTCCCCGCACGCGCGGGGATGATCCCTCCGAAGGTACTCACGTACATATTTGCCATGGCTGCTCCCCGCACACGCGGGGATGATCCCGGAGGGCGCGCGCAATACGTGTGTGCCGACTGCTGCTCCCCGCACACGCGGGGATGATCCCAAAGAGGTAGAGTCGACCGGCGACGAAGCCTCCTCCTCCCCGCACGCGTGGGGATGATCCCGTCAACAACACCAACGCAGCGAACGGCAATTCCTGCTCCCCACACACTCGGGGATGATCCTGAACGCAAGGGTGCTCTCGACCTGAAGCGCGACTGCTCCCCGCACACGCGGGGATGATCCCATACACAGGTCATACGTGACGTGCGTGAAGTACTGCTCCCCGCACGCGCGGGGATGATCCCTTGAGGAACGGTTCTAACGCAGGGCCTTGGTACTGCTCCCCGCACACGCGGGGATGATCCCGTCAACAGCACCAACGCGGCGAACGGCAATTCCTGCTCCCCGCACGCGTGGGGATGATCCCAGCCAGAGCGTGTTCGCGGGCTGCACGGGATACTGCTCCCCGCACACGCGGGGATGACCCCGGCAGCCGTCAAAGCCCCGGAACTTCTTCCACCTGTTCTTCACACATGCGGGGATGATCTCGCGTGGCCGGCGGTGAGCTTGTCCCACTTGGCGCTCTCCACGGGGTCGGCGGCAACCGCGGCGGGTTTCTCGAGGGACATCCCTCGCCTCGTATCGGCATAAAAAGCCGCCCCGAAGGACGGCTTGCGCGGCGGTAGGATTTGCACCTACGTCTCCTCAATCAAGGGCGCTCTTCGTACTGCGCTACTTTTCGTGATTCCTATTTCCCCTTACGCTGGCAACCTTATCAAGCTTTGGATCAATGTCGATCTAGCTGGAAATCAAGCCGATGCATACAAGCGGTTTATCGCGGTAGGCTTTGAATCAGCGTCGATCTAACCGGTAATTAAACTGAATATAGGTCCAAAGAGTGCCGGGAACGATACGATGGGTTTAGCGAATGCATAATCGATTCCGTTGACCCGGTCAATGCTCAGCTTGAGCGTAGCGGGAAGCGCTTCTTCTTCGATACGGCCGATGTCGATCAGGAGATTATCCGAGGCAAGCACTGTTGGGATATGTTCGGCTGGGCAGTCCCGAATGAGCTTGTGCATGAGTTCAAGGCCGCATGGATTGACGACGATGGTGTAGAGCTCGAAAAATACAACTACGTCTGCGCGAGCTGGGAGGACCGCGACGGCCGGCCCTATGCTGCCATCGACGGCAACCTTCCGGAGGAGGCTTATGCATGATTACTCTGCGCTGGGCTTCAGGTGTCTCCTGCCACCATCAAACCAATCCTGCAGAGCTGATAAGATGAAATTGCTTGGCGGTTCCGCCCTGGGCTCGGTCTGGGGTTGGAACCGTCTTCTTTACTTATTTGGTTTCGCTGCGCTGCTGCTCTTTAATGAGAGGGTTATTGATGGTTCTGCCTTTTGTTTTGAGCAGCGTCAATCCAGCTGGTAATCATGTCTTTAGTTTTCCTCGAATTGGGCAAGCATTTGCCCGAAGGTGCTGAGCTCAAACGGCTCATAAATGAGTGAGCCGCCATCTTTGGTCCGGTAGACCCCGCAGGGGAGGTAACGCCCGTCGGGGAGGACGTAAAGGTTTCCTTCCTCCCTCAGCCCCGCTGGGAGCATTGGAGTCCCGTTTTCTTCCATTTGGAACTCATCGGTATTTGCGATCTTCCCCTCCACGATGCCTCCTCCTTATTTCTTGAATGGTGCCCTAAAACAGGCAGTTCTCAATCAGATCCTTCCCTCGCAGGGTGTCGACCCACTCCTGTGGAATTGCGTCCATGCCGTAGGCTGTGCCTGCGAGTGCACCTGCGACGGCTGCGGTGGTGTCGGTGTCGTCGCCCAGGTTGACGGCGGCAAGCACGCAATCCTCGTAGCTGTTAGTGTTGACGAAGCACCAGGTAGCGGCTTTAAGCGTGTCGCGCACGAAACCGCCGGACCTAATTTCGTGCTCGGGTACATCTTTCAGACAGAGTGCCCATTCGGGGAGCGCGCCGTCCATCGCGGACCTCATCAGCTCAACAAATATGATGCATGACTCAGTTGACGTTCTGTGAGCGTGCGTTATCGCGGAGACCTCGCAGATTTCTTCGTCCGTCGCGTCGACAAATGCCAGGGGCGCGATGCGCATGAGCGATCCGTTGCCGTTGTCGCGCTCGCCGGAGCCTCCTTTGCCGGTGCGCAGGGCTCGAGCGGTCGTGCCGCCGTAATCGAAAACACCGTCAATCGTATACTCGCCACGGGCAATCCAGCCTACGAACTTGTCGCGCATGTCTGCGGTGTCGATATGCCCGAGCTCCCTAATCGAGTCACAGGTAGCAAGCGTCATAGATGTGTCGTCGCTCCAGGTGCCGGCGGGTTGCCCATGCGTGCCATAGCCAATCATGTCGGTGCATTCGAACGTGCCGCGAGGCATAAACTCGTAGGGAACGCCCAGTGCGTCGCCAACGGCAAGTCCGTAGATGCAGTCGCGCAAAGACGGTTTTGGTGTGCCCATTCGTATCTCCCGCTTTCCTCTTGAGGGATGCTGCTTAATAGATAATGGCTGGCTAATGGCGATTATCATAAAGCCTGGCGGGGACAGAAACTGCGACGTCGTCGGAGGTCTTCGAGAAAGGGTCTCGTGGCTACTAGATTGAAATGCTAGGGAAAACAGAGGCGCAGTAGCCGGCTGTTGACCGCCTGCACCTTGGCCTCAGCAGCCACGCGAAGGCGCAGGAATTCGTCAACGTGTTCAATATGGTGATGTGATCGGGCGCTTTCGAACACAAAAAAACCGGGATGCAAGGAGTCGCACCTTGCATCCCGGCTGAGTTAAAGCGGCGCTGCTGCATGCCATTGGAGCTTTAGCGCTTGATCTCGATATCGTCGAGCTTGACGTTCATGGCCTCGGTCTTGGCCTTGGCGATGTCATCGGCAAACTCCAGGGACTTCATCATGGTCTCGACAGCGTCCTTGTGCTCTTCGACGTTGTCGATGCGCACATACACGCTACCACCGTCTACGTCGATGATCTCGACGCCCTCGGGGACCTCGACCTTAAACCAAATGAAGTCGGTCCGCATATCCACGGCTGGCTTTTCCGCGCCGCCGCCACCGCCACTGCCGGTAGCGCCACCGCTTCCGCCGCAACCCACCAGGGCAACCGCGGCAAAGAGACTGATGCAGAGGGTGACAATCGCAAAGGCCTTCTTTTTTATGGTCGTGTCTCCTCATCTGTAACCGCCCATGGATTACCTGCCTTTACTGTACGCGCGGGCGGCTCGCGCGGGTGGGCCATGTGTCCCATGCTTGCGGCGCCGACGCCTATCGTGTGTCATAGAAATCCGCGATGGCCAGATGCGCTGACGCTTATGTGCTTATGGGCTAGACTTAGCACCATTACTTGATCGATACAGTTGGCCGGCGGTTGCCGCCCGACCGATCTATATGACTTGAAGGTGCGTGCGTATGAGCCAAGAGATGATGGATAAAACCTGTCGCGGATTTGCCGAGGCACTTGCCGCGCGCGAGCCGGTTCCCGGCGGCGGCAGCGCGAGCGCCTTTGTGGGCGCGCTGGGCGCCTCGCTGTGCGGGATGGTCGCGCGCTACGGGGCGACGAACCCTGCGCTTGCTGATCGAGCGGACGATTTGGCGCACGCGTTTGCCCGGGCGGATGAGTTGGCACAGGAACTTGTGGACCTGGTCGCCGAGGATGTTCGTGCCTACGGCCAGGTGTCCGCGGCGTACGGTATTCCGCGTGACGATCCGGCTCGACCGGCTGCGATTCAGGATGCGCTGCATGTGGCGGCTATGCCACCGTATCGCATTATGGATGCCTGCGGGCGCGCGCTGGCGCTGCTCGAGGACATGGCGGACAAGGGGTCGCGCCAGCTGCTGTCCGACGTGGCGTGCGGTGCCGTGTTCTGCCGCGCCGCCATGCAGGGCGCGAGTCTGACGCTCTTTGCCAACACTACGTCTATGAAAGACCGGGCGCGCGCCGAGGAGCTCGAGGCGGCGTGCGATGAGCTGCTCGATACGTGGCTGCCGCGTGCCGATGCGCTGGCGCGCCGTGCCGCCGACGCAGCCAGGAAGAGGGGATAGCCATGGCAGAGCTGCTCAAAGGCGCTCCCGTTGCCCGTACTTTGACCGAGGAGCTTGCCGCTCGCTGCGTTGCTTTGCGCGAACGCGGCGTTGTGCCGACGCTGGCCATCGTTCGTGTGGGCGAGCGCGAGGACGATCTATCGTACGAGCGCGGCGCCCTCAAGCGCTGTGAAAAGGCTGGCATTGAGGCTCGCCGCGTTTTGCTTCCCGCCGATGCTTCGCAGGATGAGCTGCTGGCGGCTATTAAGGACATCAATGCCGACCCCGCCGTTCATGGCTGCCTAGTGTTTCGCCCGCTGCCCGCTGGGCTTGACGAGGATGCGGTTGCCGCGGCACTCGATCCCGCCAAGGATGTCGACTCCATGACGCCGGCCTCGCTGCTTACCACGCTTTCAGGGCGAGGCGAGGGCTTTGCTCCTTGCACGGCCGAGGCCGTGTTGGCGTTGCTGGACCATTACGGTGTTGAGCTGGATGGGGCCAAGGTCGCGGTCGTCGGTCGGTCTCTGGTGATTGGCCGTCCCGTTGCCGCCATGCTTACGGCTCGCAATGCCACGGTGACGACGTGCCATACGCATACGCGCGACCTTGTTGCCGAGTGTCGTGCGGCTGATGTAGTGGTTGCGGCCGTTGGGCGCGCGCGCACGATTGGCGCGGATGCGGTTCGCGAGGGCCAGACGATCATCGATGTGGGCATTAACTGGGACGAGGCCGCTGGCAAGCTGGTCGGCGACGTCGATTTTGATGCTGCGGAGCCGATCGTTAACGCCATCACACCCGTGCCGGGCGGCGTGGGGGCTGTGACCACCGCGATTCTCGCCAAACACGTGATCGAAGCGGCCGAGCGCGCATCGAAATAGGCTTTTGACCACGGGGGCTGCCGAGGCTGTGGTTTCGCCCTTTTTGCACCGAAGCGATACACTGTTACCGTTTGATTTCTTCGCTCAAGGAGGATGCGCATGCCGTGCACAACGATTTTGGTCGGTAAGAACGCGAGCTATGACGGGTCGACGCTGGTTGCCCGCAACGAGGACTCGCCCAATGGGGTATTTGAGCCCAAGCGCATGCGCGTAGTGCATCCCGACGAGCAGCCGCGTGTCTACACGAGTGTCCTGAGCCACCTGACCGTTGAGCTGTCCGACAATCCCATGCGTTACACAAGCGTCCCCGACGTTGTCCCGGGTCATGGCATTTGGGCCGAGGCCGGTTTCAACGAGCTCAATGTTGGCATGTCCGCAACCGAGACGCTCACCACCAACGAGCGCGTCCGCGGCGCCGATCCGCTCGTGGATTTCGTGCCCGCCAAGGGTAACGAGGGCGAGGACGGCTATGTGCCGGCGCAGCCCGGCGGTTTGGGCGAGGAGGACATGGTGACCCTGGTGCTGCCATACGCCAAGTCCGCCCGCGACGGTGTGCGCATTCTGGGCGACCTGCTCGAGCGCTACGGCACCTACGAGAACAACGGCATCGCCTTTAGTGACGTTGACGAGATCTGGTGGCTCGAGACCATCGGCGGCCACCACTGGATCGCCAAGCGCGTACCCGACGACGCCTATGTGACCATGCCCAACCAGCTGGGTATCGACAGCTTTGACTTGGACGACGCCGAGGGCGCGCAGGTCGACCACATGTGCTCGGCCGACCTACGCACCTGGATGGCCGAGTGGCATCTGGACCTGACGTTGGGCGTTAAGGGCGACGGTCCCGCCGCGGTCTTTAATCCGCGCGAGGCCTTTGGCTCGCACAGCGACAGCGACCACGTCTACAACACACCGCGCGCCTGGTACATGCAGCGCTGCCTCAACCCCAGCGATGTGTGGGACGGTCCCGACGCCGACTACACGCCCGAGAGCGACGACATTCCCTGGAGCCGCGTGCCCGAGCGCAAGGTGACCCTCGAGGACATCAAGTACGTGCTTTCGAGCCACTATCAGGGCACGGAGTACGACTGCTACGGCAGCAAGGGTACGCCCGCCACGCGCGGCGCCTATCGTCCCATCGGCATCAACCGCAACAGCCAGCTCGCCGTGCTGCAGCTGCGCCCCTATGCGCAGCCGGCGTATCGCGCCGTGCAGTGGATGGCGTTTGGCTCCAACTCGTTTAACGCGCTTGTGCCGCTGTACGCCAATGTCGAGACCATGCCCGAGTACTATGCCGACACGCAGGCTCGCGTGACGTCCGAGAATTTCTATTGGGCAAATCGCCTGATTGGCGCCTTGGCCGATGTCCGCTTCCATGAGTGCGGTCGCGCGGTCGAGGATTATCAGGAGAAGGTCGGCGGCATGGGCCACAAGCAGATTCACGACGTCGACGCCGTTGTCGCCGTACTGCCCGAGGCCGAGGTGTCTGCCGAGCTCGCCCGCGCCAACGAGGCCTTTGCCGAGCTTGTGCGCGTGGAGACCGATGCCCTGTTGGGCAAGGTGCTCTACACCACGAGCTGTGCCATGAAGAATTCCTTCGCGATGAACGATAACATTAGGTAAAGATAACCTTGCAACGAGCGAGCGGGGCAAACGCCGTCAAAGGCTTTGCCTCGCTCGATTTCTATCTCGGTGACAAACGATTTTGTGTCGTTTGCCCAATCTTGGGTACAAGTAGGCCAATGAAGTTGTTCACGATTGGAGCCAACCATGGTTATGAAATTCGATCAGCTTGTTAACGGTGCCATCAACGTGGGCTTCGGCGCCGCCGCCGTTGCCGTCGAGGGCGGCAAGAAGGTCCTCGACGACCTCAATGCCAAGGGCGAGCAGGTGCGCAAGGACGCCGGCACCCCCGATATCGCCCGCAGCGTGTCCGACATGTTCGAGCAGGCCGGCGGTACCATCTCCGACCTGACCGAGCGCCTGGGCATGCAGGGCGAGACTGCGGCCCAGCGCGTGCTCGACGAGCTCATCCTCGCCCGCGTGCGCGTCATGACCGCCCCCGAGCGCACGGCCTTTTTGGCCCATGTGCGCGACATCGTCGATTCGGTCGAGGACAACGTGACCTCGGTGCCCGTCGAGTCCGTTGAGCCCGACGACGCAGAGGACGCCGAAGAGGCCGAGTAGCAGCGCAGATGGCAGATTCCACCACCGATTACAACAATCAAGATCCCTTGGGTGACGAGACGGCGGTTGTCGACGAGGTCGAGGCCGCCGTCTCGGGCGCTCGCAAGAAGCCGCGCGCTGTCGATATGGTCCCCGAGGAGCCCGACGCGATGGCGCCGGACGAGGAATACCAGCTCACGCCGGCAGGTCGTCGTGAGCGCATTGGTCAGATCGTTCGCCTGATCAAAAAGTATCGCGTGTGGGACAACCTCACGCCGGTGCGCCTGCGTCGTCTGCTCGAAGAGCTCGGTCCCATGTTCGTCAAGATGGGGCAGATTCTGGCCAACCGCTCCGAGATTTTGCCGCAGCGGTTTTGCGACGAGCTGCGCCGTCTGCGCTCCGACGTAGAGCCGGTGCCGTATGAGGTAGTGCTCCGCTGTTTGGAAGAGGAATACGGCCAGCGCCTGGGGCAGATATTCGACGCGATTGACCCCAACCCGCTCGGTAGCGCGTCGCTCGCGCAGGTACACCGCGCCCGTCTGGTGACCGGCGAGGACGTGGCCGTTAAGGTACAGCGCCCCGGCGCGCAGCAGGTGATGGCTCAGGACATCGACATCATTCGCTCGGTGGTGCGCATCGTTTCCAAGTTCGTCAACACCGACCAGTTTGTGGACCTGCATGGCGTGGTCGAAGAGCTGTGGACCTCGTTTCGCGAGGAGACCAACTTTTTGGCCGAGGCCAAAAACCTCAACGATTTCTATGACTTCCACAAAAGCGTGCATGGCGTCTCGTGTCCCAAATCCTACTTGGACCTTTGTACCGAACACGTCGTGGTCATGGACTACATCGACGGCATCTCCATTGCCGATCCCGAGCGCCTGGTGGCCGAGGGTTATGACTTGGAAAAGATTGGCGCCGTGATCGTCGAGGACTACTCGACGCAGGTGCTCGACGATGGCTTTTTCCATGCCGACCCGCATGCGGGAAACATCATCCTCAAAGACGGGATCGTCTACTTTATCGACCTGGGCATGGTCGGGCGCATGTCGAGTCACGACCGCGGTATCGTCAAGGACATGATTTTCGCCGTGGCCGAAGGTGACGTTCCCAAGCTCAAGGATTCGCTTATGCGCTTTGCCGTGACGCGCGGCGATTCTGCCGAGCTCGACCATTCGGCCTTTTTGTCCGACTTGGACTTTATCGTCGCCGACTTTGCAGGGCTCGATCTTAAGGACCTGGATATCGGCGAGTTTTTGACCTCGCTGTTAAATCTGGCGCGCAAAAACGACGTTGAGCTGCCGAGCGTGGTGACGATGTTCGCGCGCGGCATGGTGACGCTCGAGGGTCTGCTGACCGAGTATATGCCCGACGTCAACATGATCCAGATCATCCAGACGCACATCAAAAACGAGAAGAGCACCTATGCGCGCGTCCGCGAAATGGGGCACGATCTTGCCGCGAGCAGCTATCGCGCGGCAAAAGGCTCGCTCGAGGCGGCCGAGTATCTGGGCTTGGCGTCGCGCATGCTCACGCGCGGCCAGCTTAAGGTGAACACGCAGATCATGAGCAGCGATAAGGCGCTGCGACAGCTGGGTGGAATTATCGACCGCATGTCGATGGCAATTGTGATCGCCGGCCTGTTTATCGGCTCGTCGGTTGTGTACTACGCGCGCATCGAGCCGGTTGTGTTCGGTATCCCGGTCATTGGCTTTATGGGCTACGTGAGTGCGCTGGTGCTGGCGCTGATGCTGGGCCGCGAGATCTGGCGCAACAGTCACGGCGGCAAGCGGTAGAGACTGCGACCGTCACCGCATTCTCCTATCGCAAACAATAGCTTTTACCTTGGGCTTCGCCTGCGTGCGGGGCCCTTTTGCGTGCTACCATATTGACAGTAATAATCGATGGCCTAGATGGTGGTGCGGAGACGCACAAATGCGCGGTTTTCCTGCGCGTTTGGGAGAATCGGGGTGCAAGTCCCCGGCTGTACCAGTAACCGTAATTCCTCTTGGTCCGGGATGGCCGCGCCGCAGATCGGACGGCGCGCCCGGGTCGGTAAGGTTAAGTCGGATCGCCTCCCATCTTGTACGCGGCCGCGGCGCATGCCGCCGGTACGCGTTGGGCTCTGGAGGGAAGGGGGGACCCCGATGGGGGTACTCGAGCGCAATATGCGCGATGACGTGGGGCAGCCGCTAGGCAATGCTCCAAGTGCAGACAGTAGGAGACAAATGGATATGTTTGAGGACGAGCGCCAGCGCGCCTCGTGGCGTCGTCATGGGGCGATTGCGTGCGGCGTAGCCAAGCGCGGTCTGGTGGCGTTCCTGGCTTTTGCCATGGCTTTTGGTACCACACCGGCGCAACTTTGGGCCGAGGGCGCCGAGGGCATTGCCGAGGCCGTGGCTCAGGCTGCGACGGGCGGCGAGGGCGCGGCGGCCGAAGGCGCCGACGATGATGCCGCCGAAAATGCCGCTGGCAGCGATAACGCGACGGCCGGTGATGCTGTCAATACAGAGGGTTCGGCTGCGCCGGTATCCGTCGCTTCCGAGCAGGGCGATGCGTCCGACTCCGTCGCCGTTTCCGCACGTTCGGCATATGTGACCGTTAACTCGGCTGAAATTGTTGATGCTGACGGCAACGGGCTTGCCTATGGCAGCGGTATCGCCAAGGTTGGCGATACCGTTAAGGTCGCAGCTTATTACAAGGACGAGTTTGGCGAAGACGAGGAGATTCTCTCCTCAGAGTACGACCAGCTGGGCTATCAGTGGTATGTCGGCAATAGCCAGTCTACCGCTCCGACGGCGTCGGGCTACACCGCTATCGAAGGCGCAACTGCTCGTGATCTCAAGTTGACCTCCAATCTTGCCGGCAAGTATGTCGCATGCCGTGTTACGTATGGCGCCGGCGACTACGAGTTCACGGCAAGCCTCAAGTATCCCGTAGAGGCTCCTGCCGAACCCGAAGCCCTCAAGTCTGACGATGCGAAGAAGCTGGACGAGGCGGTTGCGAAGCTCAAAGCCGATGGCTATTCAGGCTGGTATCCCAATCCATCCCAGGGAACCGATACCAACATCTGCTCCATGCTTTTGGCGAAGCTTGCCAACTTGGGCTACTCGGATATCAAGGTTTCGCTTGCGGGCGTAACCTATGGCGGTCGCGATCCCAAGCAGGATGGCGGCATCGCGGATGATGGAAAGATTTCCTATTTCTTCCTGTCTCCTGCAGATAAGACTTCCGCGCTTGATTACTCGCTGCTTCGCCAGTTTACGCCGACGTATACGCTGACGCTTGGCTCCGAGAGCGTGTCGTATACGCCCGGTCGCGCATCGACGCTCGCATGGGACGGCGGCAAGGTCATCGCCTATCTTAAGGCGGCATGGGCTCATGCTGAGGGTCTGCCCGACGAGATTGAGGCGGGCGTCACGCAGGGAACGCTTCCCGGCTCAATTAGCATCAACGGTATAAAGGTTGCTTCTATTGTCTGGATGAGTCTTGATGACTCTGTTGCCAAGGTGAATTCCAGCTACGGCGATCCGACGGTTACGTATACCCACGGTATGACCGACCAGATTGCTTGGCTCACGGCTACGCTCTCGCTGGCGGTTCCTGGCTACAATAATGCCCCGTCAAACGGGACGGCTTATCTTGTCACCTATACCGTCAAGGCGAAAACTCAGGAGCAGATCGATGCCGAAAAGGCCGAGCTGTCAGCTGCGCTTGACCGCATTGTGCTCAAGGATTTCGCTACCAACAAGGTAATCGATGCCAATACCGTTGAGGGCGACATCCAGCTGCCCCGTCGTTCTGGTATCGACGCTCCATCCGGCGCCAAGCTCTCCTATGCATCGAACGATGAGGCTGTTGCGAAGGTCAACGGCTACCGCGTGGTTGTTACCCGTGATACCAAAGGCGTCTCGAATGAAGTAGTTATTACGGCTACGCTTGCCAAGGACGACATAACCGTAACGCGCGACATCGTCATCAAGGTTAAGCCCATCGACGATTCCGAGATTGACCAGGCTGTGGCATTTATGCAGCAGGTCAAGGATGCCTACGCAAAGTCTCTGCTCGGCGCTAACGCTTCGGTTGACGCGGTTACCGAGAATCTGTCGACCTTTGCCGAGGCGGTGCCTACGGCAGACGGCGGCATCGAGTACCGCAAGGGTAAGGACAGCAAGCTATCCGGCGTTGTGGCAGCAGACCTTCCTGGATACGACGCGATGTCGGGGAACGACTGGCGCACGTATCGTACGAGCGACACCTCGGTCATCTCGAACGAAAATCTAAAGGTGACGCGCCCCAAGGCCGATACCCTTGTTACGGTCGAGAGCAACCTGACGTACGCCAAGTACGAATCTCTGGCGAAGGCGCATCCCGAGAACGCTAAGCTGCAGAGCCTCATTAACCAGAGCGTTAAGGCGACGTATCGCGTTGTTGGTACGGTCGATCATTCCGACCCCAAGATTTCCGTTGCCTTTAAGCTCGTTGGTATCGACGCCGACGGCAACGACGAGGTTTGGGCCGATTCCGCCAAGAGTGTAGTTTACGGCTCGACTGCCGGCGATGTGATTGAAGACGCTCTAAAGGGCATGACCCATACCGCGACCGGTGTGGGCACGGCGAGTTACTATCTGAGTGATATCACTTCGGCGGATGGTCGCAAGCTGGGCTGGGATGCGTCGACGGGCAAGTACTGGCAGCTTTTTGTTAACGGGAAGGCGTCTGAGGTCGGCGCCGGCCAGGTTCACCTCGCCCCCGGCGATAGCGTCGTGCTCTACTATTCCGCTTTTGGTACCAGTCTTGACGAGATTGGGCAGGCTAAAGTCAAGGCCTCGTTGAGTTTGATTGGTCCTGATGCTAACGAGAAGACTTCGGTCTGGTACTCCTTCAACGACGCGAAGCTCCAGAGCGGTGCGACGGCTGCCGACCTGACGTCGATGGCGCTGAAGGCTTCGGGCCTTGGGTACGAGTTGAAGACGCCGGAGAAGGACGGCTACTTCCTCCTGGAGAGCATTACGTCGACCGACGGTCGAAAGCTGGGTTCGAATGAGGCGACGGGTCGCTATTGGCAGCTCTACGTCAATGGCGAATATTCCAAGGTTGGTGCCGACCAGGTTGTGCTCAAGCCCGGCGACAACATCCAGTATGTTTACGCGTCCGATAGTGAAAAACCGCTTGACGGCGTAGTTTTGAACCCGAGCGCCACACGTCCCAACTGGGACAGCGATTGGCCTGGTTATACGAGCGCCAACAAGGTAACCGATGCTTCTGTGCCCACGAAGGACGCCGAGGCAAAATGGGTGAGCGAGCTCAAGGGCTCGAGCGAATGGAGCAAGGGTATTTCCGACCCGCTGCTGGTCGGTGACTACCTCTACGTGGCCGTTGGCTCCAAGCTGCTTAAGAAGAATGTCGATACGGGTGAGACCGTTGCCGAATCGCCTTTGGCAGCAAAAATCGATACGACCTCGCGCATGGTATACACCGGCGGCGTCGTGCTCGTGCCGCTTTCGGGCGGTCGCCTGCAAGCGCTGACCGTTGATGCCCTGGCGACGGTTTGGGTAACCGATGAGTTGCCTGCTGGTCCCGATGGTGCCCAGCAGTCTCTTGCGTCCATTACGGTTCGTGACGGCTTTGCTTACTTTGGGACGGCATCGGCCAGCTGGTCCGACTCGAGCGACGGCTACCTGCTCTGCGTGCGCATCTCCGATGGCAAGGTTATGTGGCAGCATAAGAACGAGAACAGCAAGGGCTACTACTGGGCCGGCTTGGCGTTCTCGGGCAATTATGGCGTCATCGCAGATGATTCCGGTACGGTGAGCACGGTCGACCCCGAAACTGGAAAGACCGTTGCGTCGCTCAAGGTTGCCGATCGCGTCCGTACAACGGTGCTGGTCGATGGGTCAACCGCTTATGTTGTAAGTGCCGATGGCGTTTTGCATAAGCTTTCGGTTGGGAAAGACGGAGCGCTTTCTGAGCTCGGCAAGGTTTCGTTTGGCAGCAGCTCGACCTCGACGCCGGTGTTGGTCAACGGCAAAATTGTGGTCGGAGGCGCATCGACCGAGTCCTTTATGGGCGGCTATCAGAACAAGTACACGTACTACTACGGTCAGCTTGCAGTGATTGATGCCGAGACGCTTGCCGTGGACTATTCCATTTGCAAGGCGGACGGTAGCTATATTCGTCAGGGGGCTTCGGGCGGCGGTGATGTAAAGTCGCAGCCGGTCGTTTCTGTCCAGAATGGCGAGACGTACGTCTACTTTACGTCTAACAACAACCCGGGCGGCATCTATCGCTACCGTATTGGCGACGACGAGGCCGAGCTGCTTTATACGCCCGCGGCGGGCGACCAGCAGTACTGCATGGCTTCTATTTCGGTCGGATCCGATGGCTCACTCTACTATGTCAATGACTCGGGCAAGCTGTTTGCTGTCAAGGGCAATGGCCAAAGGGTCAAACGCTATACTGTGACGTTCGACGCCAACGGTAAGGATGCGGCGATGCCCGATTCTCAACGCGTGAAGGAAGGCAAAGCGGTGACGGAGCCCTCGACTAAGCCGCAGTGCAAGGGCTACACCTTCGCCGGTTGGTACACCGATGCTGCCTGCACCAAGGCGTATGACTTTAGCGTTGCGGTGACGGCCGATATGACGTTGTATGCCAAGTGGAACAAGAAGGCTGTTGCCCCTGGCGGTAACGGCGGCTCTGGCTCCAACGGCGGCAATGGCGGCTCGGGTAATGCCGGTGCTGGTTCTGGCTCCGGTAACGGCACAAATGGCCAGCAGACTGGCGGTGCTGTTGCTCCGGGCCAGAAGCCGGTATCCACAACGACCAAGACCGAGACCAAGGACGGCAAGGATTCCAAGAAGGATTCCGGCAAGGGCGACAAGAAGGACAGCAAGAAGTCTGACAAGAAGTCCGGCAAGTCCAGCTCCAAGTCCGATACGGGATCGGCTGCCGCGACTACCGCTAAGAAGTCCGCTGAGGCTCTGGCACAGCAGTCTGGCTTCAACCCGCTCGCCATTGTCGGCGTAGCGGCCGGCGTGATCGGGCTTGCGGTCATTGGCGTGTTCGTGTTTACCAAGCGCCGGTAGGTGAGAGCTGTGTCCAATAAACCTCAGGATGCCGACTCCAAGCAACCCGACTCGTCGTTCATTCAGCTCGACGATGCTAAGCAAAAGGGCGCCGCTTCGGCGGTGTCCGCCCCTCGGCGCAAGGCGCTACTTGGCTCTCTGACGGCCGTCTGCATCGCGCTGATTTTCGTCTCGCTGGGCTTTGTTCACCCTTCCGCCAGCGGCGCCTGGTCCATCGATTGGATCGCTCGGGCCGTGGCGGGGAGGAGCGTTGCCGACTCTGGCTCTATCGCCTTTCGCAAGACGGAGACAGCGGGCTCCTCGTCTTCTGACGCTGTGGACTCCGAGTCCAAGGACTCGAATGAATCGGATTCCAAGGACGCTTCCGAGTCTTCGGACGAGAAGTCAGACAAGGATTCGAAAGAGAAGAAGTCCGAAGGCAAGGGCGGCAAGAAGTCCAACAACGCGTCTGCCGGACAGGGCTCCGAATCCGCTGGTGGATCGAGTTCTTCTGACGGCTCCTCTTCGGGCGGCGGCTCGGTGTCTGGCGGTGGGTCTGTATCCAACGGCGACAGCGCTTCTGCTGGCAATCAGGGCGGCTCGCAGCAGCCTGGCTACATTACTGTGACGGTCTCAGTGACGTCGAGTGCCGTGGGTAACCCGGTGTCTTCTGGCGGTACGTTCACCTTCAACGAGGGTGCTACCCCCTACGATGCCCTGTGCGCACTGGGCCTTTCCGTAAATGCGCACGGCTCATCGTACGGCACGTATGTCGCCGCTATCGGTGGTTTGGCCGAGAAGGAGCACGGTGGTACAAGCGGCTGGATGTACTCTGTCAACGGCGTAACGCCCAACACGGCTTGCAGCAACTACGTTCTCTCCAATGGCGACAGCGTGGTCTGGTATTACGTAACGGGCTAAATGCCTCGACATAACATGCCAAACGGGCGGTTCGGACCAACATCCGAGCCGCCCGTTTTTATGCGAATGGGACGTCGTTTCCCAATCGAGGCTCAACCGGAAATCGCATCCCACTCTGAAGGTGAATTCCGGGACGCAATTTCCGCATCAGCATCCATTGGGAAAGCGCATCTCGTTCTAGACATCGATAACGGGATGTGCTTTCCGTTTCGGCGTCCGCGGGAAACTGCGTCCCGGAATCCACGCTCAGACCGGGATACGGTTTCCCGATGGGGCGGGTTTCGGAAAGCGTGCCCCGCTCTGGGGGCTCATTCCGGGATAGACTTTCCGCATGGGGGCTCATCTGGAAACTGCGTCCCGTTCTGTTGGCTGATTCCGGGACACAGTTTCCGCTAGGACGGCGTTGCGGAAGCTGCATCCCATTCTGAGGCTGCAATCTGGGATACACTTTCCGGAACGGCGTTCATGGGGAAACTGCGTCCCATTCATGCACCGTAGCCCGCCTTCCTCGGCAGACTCTGCAAACAAAAACCGGCTGGAATGGGAATTCCAACCGGTTGCGAATGCAAGGGTATGTTTGGCTGACTACGACCGTGCGCCTTCGAGGAAAAAGCGACGGCTAAAGTAGTTGTACCAGGTGACCAGGAACGTGGCGATGGCCTTCATGGCCTGGTAGCCGATGCTCAAAAACGTGACGCCCACAAACATGTACAGGTCGTTGAGGCCCAGACCGATCACCGACAGGATGGTAAAGATCGTGAACTCGCGTTTACGGCTCATGCCCTCGCGATGGTCGAACACGTACTTCATGCTGAGCCAGTAGTTAACCACGACGGACGTGGTAAACGAGACCGTCGTGCTCATCAAAAAGTCGAGGTGGAACAGCTCGACGAGCGCAATAAGCATGCCCCAGTCGACGCCAAAGGAGATAAGGCCCACGACAGCGAACTTGAGGAACTGCTTGGTATGAGGTTGTGCCAGCGCGTTACGCACGTAATCACATCCAATGCGTTGATGAATCGAGCAACGAGATACTTTAGAGCTTTTGCATGGCAAACGTAAGGTCTTTGGCAAGAACTATACGAACTCGCCAAATATTCAAGAGGTAATCTGCAAACGTTGCAAATCTACCCGTAAACGAGCAAGGCCCGCGAATAACACAGCACTCGACGCGCGTCATTCATGGGTCTCGTAGTGCAACGAGGAGGCCGAGCTATTTGGTCTGCTCGCCCTCTAGGAAGATTTTTCGCGTTACAAAGTTGTAGACCATGACGAGTGCGGTAGCGCAAATCTTGGCGATATTGGCCTCGAGGCCCAGGCCGGCGTTGAGGGCAAGCACGATGCCGTCGTTGAGCGCCAGGCCAATAACGGATAGCACGACAAAGATGATGAACTCGCGGCGGCGGCTCATGCCCTCCTTGTGTGCAAACACGTACTTCATGCTCGCGACGTAGTTAAAGATGAGCGAGACGATAAAACCGCTGGTGTTGGCGATCAAGATGTTGAGGCCCAGGCCGTAGTGGAGCAGATTCATGATGCCAAAGTCGATGACGGTGGCAACGACGCCGACGACGCCAAACTTTATGATCTGCGCAAGGAGCTTTTGCATGGTACCTGCCTTAGGGTGGCGCCGGGGCGCCGCGGGGATGACAAACCTAGCAAGTTTAACCAATCCCCGCAGGCGGGGCTAGGCGCGCTCCTCGATAGCACCGTTTCTATATGCATCGAGGAGCTGGCGCAGGTCTTGGATCTGACTGCGAATCTTGACGCCGGTATCGGTGTCGCTCACCATGCGGCGCCGGTCGGCCTCGTCAAAGCGGTTGGTCTCGCTTTCGATATCGATGTTGCGGGTGAGCGCCTCGGCAACGCTGGTAAAGGCCTGGTGCGACTTAAGGCGGCATCCGCGCGAGCTCGAGATGAGCGTGTAACCGGCGATGCCCGTTTTGGGGTGGTAGGCGCGACAGAAACCGCCGTCGATGACCAGCAACTTTCCGTTGGCGCGGATGGGCTGCTCGCCCTTGGTGGTCTTGACGGGCGTATGGCCGTTGATGATATGGCCCGTCGGCGAGCAGGCCATGGGGGCGACGCCAAACTCCCGCATGATGTCGTCGCAAACGGACGAGGACGTGGTGAGCGTGTAGTACGGGTCCATCGGCTCGACCCACGTGCTCTTGTCGGCAATGTAGGCGCGCTCGAAGGTGCGCACCACGCGTCCGCTGGCGGGTGAGTTAAAGCCGATCCACAGGTACCACATCCAGTCGAGGGCATCGCGGTCGCCGGCACGCCAGGCGCGGCGGGCGATATAGTCGCAAAAATCAAAATAATCGCGGCCGGCGTGCCAGGTACCCAGGCAGTTCATGCTGCTAAAGGTGCCGTCTTCGTTGAGCGGTACGCAGCCGTGGAACAGCAGATTGCCGTTGGCGACCTTATACATGGAGCCGTGGGTATAGAGGAAATCGATGTGGCGATGCAGATGATCGGCGGTGACAAACTCGGACACGAGCTTGTCTATGATGTGCTGTTCCTCGGGCGTGAGCGTGTAGGGGTCTGCCGGATCGACGGTGGGGAAGTCGTTGGTCGTGAGCGGCCACACACTGCCGTCGGCGAGGGTGACCGTGCCGGCGTCGTGATCGACCTTGTCGAGCAGTAGACGGTCGGCCATGTCGAACTCGGGGTGGCGCTGGATAATCTGGCCCTCGAGCTTAAAGAGCAGAACGTTGATGGCTTTGATGAGCGGGCTGATGGGCTCGCCGGCGGTATAGGTAGCGTTGGCAAAGGCGACAAGCTCGCGCAGCGAGATGCCGTAGTCGTTCTCGAGAATCTCGTAGTTGTCGTAGCGCAGGTTGTTGCGTAGCACCGTGGCGATGCAGGCGGGCTCGCCGGCAGCGGCGCCCATCCACAACAGATCGTGGTTGCCCCACTGAATATCGAGCGAATGATAGGTGAGCAGGCGGTCCATAATCTTGGCCGCGCCGCCGCCGCGGTCGAAGATGTCGCCCACCAAGTGCAGGTGGTCCACAGCGAGGCGCTTGATGAGCGAGGCGAGCGACTCGATAAAGTCGTCGGCGCTGGCGGTCTCCAAGATGGATTCGATAATGCGCTCGTGATAACGCACGCGGTAGTTGTTCTCGTCCGGATGCGTGTGCAGCAGCTCGTCGATGATGTAGGCGTAATCGCGCGGGATGGCCTTACGTACCTTGGAGCGGGTGTAGCGGCTCGAAAGCGAGCGGGCAACCACAATGAGCTGGTTGAGCATGGTCTTGTACCAGGTGGGCGAGTCCTCGTGCCGGCTGCGGACCAGATCGATCTTCTCGCGCGGGTAGTAGATGAGCGTGCACAGCTCGCCCTTTTCGTTAAAGGAGAGCGTGTCGCCAAAGATTTCGTCGACATGCTCGCGCACGACGCCCGAGCAGTTGTTGAGGATGTGCATAAAGGCTTCGTACTCGCCATGCACATCGCTCATAAAATGCTCGGTGCCCTTGGGCAGGTTGAGGATGGCCGAGAGGTTGATGATCTCGGTGAATGCGGATTGCTCGGTGGGGAACTGTCTCGACAGCAGGCGCAGATACTTGAAGTCTTGCGGATTGCGATCGAATGCGACCATGAAACACCTTCCGATGTGGTTGGTAAAACTGATAAACAGCGTCAAACGTTTATCAGTATGCGCCGCTTTTGTTTCAATTGGGGTTAGGAGATTGAATTGTTGGCCGAACGGTTTGCTAAATCGATTTAGTCGAGGTAGATATGGCGGTTGAGTGGAGACGTAGGGTCGTTTTGCAGGCGCATACCTCCGGGATCGCTAGAGATGATGACGGTAAAGATGTTCACTACCTTTGGTTCAATTTGGTAAATAACGGACATTTGTACCGTATTCACGCATGCTGTGCGATAATTTGCGCAGCAATGAGTAAGGAGCCTCATATGAGTGATTTTGTCCTGACCTGTGAATCCGCCGCCGATCGAACCCGTGAGTTCTTTGCGTCGCGCAATATTCCTGTCGTGTGTTTTCATTACGAGATCGACGATGTTGTCTATACGGACGATCTGTATCAGTCGATTACGCCGGACGAGTTTTTTGCTCAGATTGCCGCGGGCGCCATGCCCAAGACGTCTCAGGTGAGCGTGGGTGAGTACGAGGAGTTTTGGGAGCCGTTTGTTGCCGAGGGTAAAGACGTGCTGCACCTGACGTTGTCGTCGGGTATTTCGGGCACGTATGGATCGGCCTGCGTTGCGGCGCAGATGCTCGCGGATCGCTATCCCCAGGGCGGCAAGGTGCGCGTCATCGATTCGCTGGCGGCGTCTTCGGGCCTTGGCCTGCTGGCGGAATGTGCCGCCGACGTTCGCGATGGCGGCGCTTCGCTCGAGGAGACGGCCGCTTGGATTGAGGAGCATAAACTCAACCTGCACCACTGGTTCTTTTCGACCGATCTGTCGAGCTACCTGCGCGGCGGTCGCATTTCGGCCGCGAGCGCGATTATCGGCACGGCACTCAAGATTTGCCCGCTTATGACGGTCGATTGCGAAGGTGAGCTGGCGCCGCGTGAGAAGATTCGCACCAAGAAGCGTGCGATTTCCGAGATGGCTAAGACCATGATGGCACACGTGCAGGGCGGTGCGGATTATTCGGGTAAGTGCATCATGTCGCACTCGGCGTGTCGCGAGGATGCCGAGGCAGTTGCGGCGCTGATAGAGGAACAGATTCCGCAGCTTAAAGGCAAGATTGAGATTAATGACATCGGTACTCTGATTGGCTCGCATACCGGACCTGGTACGGTGGCGCTCTTCTTTATGGGCGACAAGCGCGTGGACTAACGTTTGTGGGCTGGCTGACGGTTTTAACGGCTACGCCTGTCCTCCTGACATTTGATAACAGAAAAAGGCCCGTCCCGTTGTTTGCGGGGCGGGCCTTGCTGTTGCGGCTAGCGTTTCTTTCCACGGAAGAAGAAACCGTGTAGCGAGGGCTTGAGTCCGCGGTTGGCGCGACGCTCCTCGATATGATCGTGGATCGAGGCGACGCGCTCGATGACCTCGTCGGGAATCGGCACGTCGGGATTCATGTTCTCGACCTGGCTGATCTCGGCGGCGGCGACCTGGTCGATAATGGGCACATCGTCGCGCGAGATGACAGGCGTGGCGTCTTCCTTCATCTTGCGGTAGCGCTCCATCATGTCGGTTTGCAGCTGCTGGGCCGAAGGCGGCGTCCAGATGATAGCGTTGGCGCCGGCGGCGATGGTTTCACGGATGCTCTCGGGCGTCTTGCCACCCGGTGCGATGAGCGGCAGGCTGGGATAGTGCTCTCGCAGTTCGCGTAGGACCTGGGGTGTGTTTTTGCCGGCGGCGATGTTGAGGATCTTGGCCCCGGCGCGCACCTTGGCGTGGGCATCGTCATCGCAGCGAACGACCGTGGCGATGACGGGGATGTCGGCGATGTTGGTGATGTGCTCGACCATCTCGGCGGTAGCGGGGGAGTTGACCACGCAGCCCGCCGCGCCCTGCATCTCGGAGACGGCCGCCATCTGCACGGAGCGCTTACCGGTGGTGGTACCGCCGCCAACGCCCACAAAGACCGGGCACTCGGCAACAGTCAGCAGCGCCTGCGTAATGGCGGGCTGCGGCGTGAAGGGGTAGACGGCAAACACGGCGTCGGCATTGGAGTTGCGGATGACCGCCACGTCGGTGGTGTAGATGAGCGATTTGATGCGGCGTCCAAAGAGCGTAAAGCCGCTGGCCTCCTCGATCTCATCGGGCATGCGGAGGGCCGCCTTGCGCAGGCGCCCGTCGATGGGCAGCGGCTCCATGGGCAAAAGGCCGCTGGGGGTTACAGCCACCTGGGGCTCGGTAAATTCGTCCGCAAGCTCAACCTCTGAGAAATCGACCGAGGCGACGATGTCCTCGTGAACCTCGGCGGGAACATCGATGGGGGCTTGGTCGTTCGTCGCGGCGGGCGTGTCGAAGGAGCTGGTGGCGACAAAAGCGTCAACACGCTCGTTCAAATCGTTGAGAGAATCCATTGCGGTCCGTTTCTATAATGTGCGGTCGGCAGCGTGCGACCGGCGCTACGTTGCTAAAACGTTTGACGAGTTGATTTTTCCCCGCCGCGCTATCCGTTAGACCGAAGGGCCGGCGAACGTGAAGGAGCTGTGGTGGCAGGTTTTGAGGTGCTATCTTAAATGTCCCGTTTATAAGAGAGGTGGCGCGGTATGGAAATCACGACGATATTGAGCTCGATTGGCCTATGCGTGGGCGCAATCGTAGCCGCCGCGGTCATCTACTTTGTGGTTACGGCCATTAAGGGCAAAAAGGCCGAGCGCAAGGAGCGTGAAGCGCTTGCGCGGCATAAGGACCAGCAGGACAAGCGCGCACGGAGATAGCTTGTTGAGTTGGTCCGTGCGCTAGCTGCGTTTTCGGATCAGAGCGATGTAGAAGCCCTCAAAGTCGCGGCTGGGCGGGATGGTCAGCGTGCCGGGCATGCCGTTGGCGACGGTCGAGACGTGGCCGGTGGCGATGGCCTCGGTGAGGGCGTTGCTCTCGACGCGTGGCTCTTCGCCAGCTTCCTGAGCACGGCGCGCTTCGCTTTCGCTCGGCGTGCCGTCGAGGGGGATGAGCTCGCAGTCCATGTGTTTGTCGAGGGCCTCCTGCAGGGCGTCCTCGTTTTCCTGCGGCAAGATCGAACAAGTCGAATAGGCGAGCGTGCCGCCCGGCTTGAGGGCGCCCATGGCGCGGTCCAGAAGCGCGCGCTGCGAGCGGGCGCACTTGCAGAGCAGCTGCTCGGTCAGGCCGCGCAGGCTTTTCTCGTTGCCGCTGATGACGGTGCCCGTGCCGGTGCAGGGGGCGTCGAGCAGGATGCGGTCAAAGCGGAAGAATTCGTCGAGCTCGCGTGCGTCGATACGCATGACGGGTACGTTTTTGGCGCCCTGGCGGCCCAAGTTGGCCTCGAGCTTTTCGGCGCGGGGAATGCTCATCTCGCAGGCGGTGAGGTGCGCCTGTCCCTGGGTGAGGGCGGCGATCTGCGTCGTCTTGCCGCCGGGGGCCGCGCACATGTCCAGGATATCCTCGCCGGCCTGAGCGCCCAGCACCAAAGGAGGCATCATGGACGACAGGCTCTGCAGGTAGATTTTGCCGTTGCGGTAGATGTCGAGATCCCACAGATCGGATACCTGGGCCTCGGGCAGGATGAAAGCGTCCGGGTACCAGGCAACGGTTTGGTGGGCGATGCCGGCTGCGTCGAGCGCGGCGGCGATGTCCTCGGCGGTTGCCTTGAGCGTGTTGGCGCGCAGCGTGACCGGGCGCGTGGCTGCGGCGCCAAAGCCCTCGATCATGAGCTCGGCATCGGCAGGCGCATAGGCGCCGGCGACCGTATCGACCATAAAGCGCGGCAGGTCGGCGGCGGAGTGTTGGGCGGCAAGCTGGTCGGAAAGCTCGGTAGCGGCAAACTGCCTAAGCTTGAGCTCGGGCTTAACCTGCTTTTTCTGCTTACGACGACGTGGCTTGGACATCCGTCTTTCCTTCCCATTCCATTAAAAGTAGTCAATTTGGGACGGGGCTATTTTAGCTGCCCGTCCGTTTCGGCAGGCGTTGCAGTTAAATTTGGGACGGGGTAGCTAAAATAGCCCCGTCCCAAATTGACTAGTCTGCCTTGGCGTTTGTCTAGTACTGGCTCTCGTGCTTGCTAAAGAAGTCGAAGCGCGGGGGCAGCGGCTTTACGCGGTGCTCGCCGGGCTTCTCGCCCAGGCTCTCCACAAACTCATCCGTGGAGGCAAAGATGTTATCCCAGCTAAAGAAGGCGACCGGATCGACGTCGAAGTACTCGCAGATGAGCTCGCAGCCGGCCGGCACAATACCGTGCATGAGCACGGTCGCCACGCGCAGCTCGGTGAAGGCGTCGACCAGTGCCTGCGTCATTGCGGCGTTGGCTGGCTCGCCCTCGAGCTTGTTGGCGGCCTTGGAGGCGTCGCTCCAGCGCTTGTTGGCGGCACGCAGGTAGTCGTCGCACACGGCGAGCGCGCGGTGCGTCTCGAACTTGTACATGGCCTGCTCAAAGGCGAGAGCTGCCTGCTCGGCGGCTTCGACCACGGTGGCGGAGGCGGCACCGGCGGGGATGCATCCGTTGCGGTAGGGGCTCTCGTCGCCCTCCTTGACGGCGACGCCGTAGAAGCAGCTGCGGGCCAGGCGGTTGAACACGCCGGTCAAAAGCGCGCTCTCCTTAAGGGCCGGGTCGATAACGCGCTTGTCGTCGCAGGCGCGCACCTCGTTGCCGTCCTTGTCCTTGCCGGTCACGCGTGTGTCATATGCCTTGGGGCTAAAGCTCACCGGCTTCTCGGACAGGCCGAGCGACAGCCAATGCGCACGCATCTGCTCGCAGGTGTAGTGATTGAGCAGGTCGTCTGCCGGCGGGGGAGGCGTCTGCGAGGACGAGCTGGCTTTTTTGCCCATGTAGAGCAGGTGATAGCAGGCGCTGACGGTGCTCTGCGTGAGGTTCCAACCCAGGGCCTCCCACATGGCGGTCTGCGCGATGCAGTAGAAGTAGATGTTGTCCTGACCGATAAACTGGTAGATCTGTGCGTCGTCCGAGCACCACCAGTCGCGCCAGTCGAGCGAGCTGTGCTGGTAGGTGGGCGCGGGGACCTGCGTGGAATCGGCGGCGGGCTCGCCCATGAGGGCGGCATCCTGGGCGGCGACGCCCTCGGTCACGCCGGCGGCGCGGGCATCGCGGGCGAGCACGGTGCGGGTGTAGCTGATGGGCGCCCACAGGCTCTCGGGCCAGCACCAGCAGGTGACGTCGGAGACGCCATCGACCTCGGGCACCGGAACGCCCCAGTCGATGTTGCCGGTGATGCGGAAGGGCACGAGCGCCTTGCCGCTACGGAAGCGCACGCCGCCGTTGGCGAGTACCGCGTGGGCGTCGTCGCGCTCCTTCCAGCTGGGGAAGGTGACGGTAAAGCTGCTCTTGTTGCCTTCGGGCTCCAGCACGGTGTGCTCGGGGAGCTGGTCCTCGACGGCGTCGAAGGCCTCGCGGAACTTATTCTGGATGTAGAGCTGTGCCGGCAGCAGCCACTCCTCCATGGTCTTGGAGACCACGGAGCGAACCTGCGGGTTCTGGGCGAGCTTGGCAGTATAGGTCTTCATAAAGTCGAGGTAGGCGGGCAGGTCGAAGTAGAGGTTGTCGACCGGGCGCAGCTCGGGCACCTCGCCGGTGAGCTGGCTCTTGGGCGCGATGAGCTCCTCGGGCTCAAACTGGTGGCCCAGGTCGCACTCGTCGGCATAAGCCTTCTCGGACTTGCAACCTTGGATGGGGCAGCGGCCGATGACCTGGCGACCGTTGAGGAACGTGCCGGCCTTGGCGTCGTAGAACTGCAGGGTAGAGCGCTTGGAGATGGTGCCCTGCTCGTGCAGGCGCTCGATAATCTCGGCGGTCACCTTGTTGTGAATCTGCGCCGCCGGCTCAAGGCCCGAGCCGCCGTAGATATCGCAGCTGATGTTGTAGTTGTTGAGGGTCGCGGCCTGACGGGAGTGATTGGACTCGACATACTCGCTAATGGACTTATCGTAGCCCTCGTTCTCCTTGAGCTTGCGGTAGCTCTCCATGATGGGCGAGCCGTAGCAGTCGGTGCCCGAGGTGAAGATGACGTTCTCGCGGCCCAGGCGGTCGCGCAGGAAGCGGGCGAAGAAGTCGGCCGGAACAAAGACGCCGCCAACGTGGCCAAAGTGAAGGCCCTTGTTGCCATAGGGCTCGCCGGCGGTTACGATGGCGCGGCGAGGCCAGCTGGGACGGTCGTTCATGGAGTATTTGGATGCCATGGGACTCCTTCGCATATGGTAAGAGCGTGGCCGGGCGCGGGGCTCGGCGACGCGGTGGTCAATTCGTGCATATCGTTCGACATTATCGCACATGCGGACGGGTACGTGGCAGGGGCGCTATCCTAAGATGCTATGAATGAGATTTCCAACATACATGCGTTTGAAGACGAGGATTTCCTGCACGCTTGCTTTGTGTGGGGGATGGCCGTGCTTGGCGCATTTGCCGTGTGCCTGGTGCCGGTGTTTATGCTGCTGGGTGGGCCCGCGGACTTGGATGCGGCTGACGCGGGTGGCTGGACGGCTGTCTTAGGCTGGATAGTTGGCTTGGCTGCGGTTTCGGCGGCGTCATTTGCCGTGCACGAGTTGGTGCACGGCGTGTTCTTTAAGCTGTTTGCGCCCGCCGGTGCGCACGTGACCTTTGGGGCGAACCTCGAGACGTGCATGATTTACGCCTGCGCCGAGGGCGTGGTGTATTCGCGCCGGCGGTACGTGGCAGTTTGTCTGGCGCCGACGGTTGTCGTGACGACAACGTTACCCTGGGGTTTGCGTTTTCGGGCTATCCGCTGCTGTGCTACCTGGCAGCCGGCTTGCATTTGTCGGGCTGTGTGGGCGACTGGTATTACGTGCGGACCATTTTGCGCGACCGCCGCATTGTCGCCTGCGAAGACACGTCCTTTGGCGTTCGCTTTTTTGGTCAGTAGTCTTTTTGGGACGGGGCTATTTTGACTACTTTTTGGAGATGGGTATTTTTGACTGCTTGACGTTAAAAGTAGTCAAAATAGCCCCGTCCCAAAAAGACTACCCTGGGCAAAGATTGGGAGGAGATGTCCATGAAGCCGCTGCTACTGCATGCGTGCTGTGCGCCGTGCTCGCTGGAGCCGGTTCGTCTGCTGCGTGAGGAGGGGTTTGAACCCACGATTTGCTGGACCAACCCCAATATTCAGCCGCGCGATGAATGGCAGCGGCGTTTGGACGAGCTTCGCCGGTGGTGTGCCGATGGCGACATCGAGCTCATCGAGGCGGGGGAGGACCGCGAGCGCTGGGAGGCCGGCGTGGCCCCGCTGGGCGCCGATCGACCCCGTCGCTGTCGCGCGTGCTATGCCCTGCGTCTTGCCGAGGCATGCCGTGTGGCCCAGGAGCGCGGGTTTGAGTTTGTGGGCACGACGCTCGCCGTCTCGCCGTATCAGTTGTTCGACACCTGCAATGATGTGTTGGAGCGCTTGGCGGCGGCACATGGTCTCACCCCGGTGATTCGCGATTTTCGCCCGTATTATCCCGAGGCGACGCGTCGTTCGCGCGAGCTGGGCATGTATCGGCAGAACTATTGCGGCTGCCGATTCTCGGCCGTCGAGGCGGCCATGGACCGCGCCCGCATCCGCGACGAGCGCAAAGCGTCCAAAAAGTAGTCCTTTTGGGCTGGCAGCCTGCTAGGATGTAGAGCGGATTTTAGCTATATAAGGAGTATCCGACGTGTCTATGCGTACCGATGATTTTGACTACAACCTTCCTGAGGAACTGATTGCCCAGGCTCCTGCCGAGCCGCGCGACTCCTGCCGCCTGCTGGTGGTGGATCGCAAGGGCTCCCAGGCGGGAACGCCACTGGAGCATGGCGGCACCGTCGAGCACCGCATCTTCCGCGACATCATCGACTATATCGAGCCTGGCGACGTGCTCATCATCAACCAGACGCGTGTGATGCCGGCCCGTCTTATCGGTCGCAAGACAGGCTCGGGCGGCGTGGTCGAAACGCTGCTGCTCAAGCGCCGCGAGGACGTGGATCCGCTGGGTCATGTTTGGGAGTGTCTGGTCAAGCCGGGCAAGCGCCTAAAGCCTGGTGTGCAGATTGAGTATCGCGTCGGTGGTGCCCATGCGCCCGAGGGTGCTCCCGTGGTGCTGACAGCCGAGGTCGTCGACTTTGTCACCGATAGCCGCGGCGGCCGCCTGGTGCGTTTTGAGCCGGCCGGTTGCAATGCCGCCGGCGAGCCGCGCACGCTCGATGAGGCCATCCATGCTGCCGGCCACGTGCCGCTGCCGCCCTACATTACCGATTATGAGGGCGATCCCGAGAAGTACCAGACCGTTTACGCCATGAAGGAGGAGCACTCAGCTGCCGCTCCCACGGCGGGCCTGCACTTTACTCCCGAGCTCATGGCCGCTATCGAGGCCAAGGGTGCGAAGTTTGCCGCTGTCGAGCTCGAGGTGGGCATCGATACCTTCCGTCTGGTGGAGGAGGACGACCCCACGCAGCACGTGATGCACACCGAGCGCTATCACGTGTCGCAGGAGGTTGTCGACGCCGTGCATAAGGCTAAGGCCGAGGGGCATCGCGTGATTGCTGTCGGTACCACCGCAGTCCGCTCGCTCGAGAGTGCGTTTGACGCGGACGCGCCGGTGTCCGATCCGGCTGTGACGGCGCGCTATTTTGAGGGCCGTAAGGACGGGGCCGACACGCTCGGCCGTGGTGACATCGTGGCGCGCGAGAACGCGACAACGCAGCTCTACCTCATGCCCGGCTCGACCTATCACGTGGTCGACGCGCTGATCACTAACTTCCATGTTCCGCGCTCCACACTCATGATGCTCGTGAGCGCACTTGCCACCCGCGATCAGATCATGGATGCCTATGCCGCCGCTATCGAGCAGCGCTACCGCTTCTTCAGCTTTGGCGACGCCATGCTCATTTGTTAGTTACGCGGTTCTACGAACCGCGTAACTGCTCGACGCTGCGCGGGCCGCATTTGGACAATCTGACGTTCAACTTCAAGGGCGCGACCAGAAGGTCAGCGCCCTTTCGTTTCACGTCACCTTGCCTCAAATGCGACCCGCTCGCTGTCCGCGCCAAAACATTGGCGTTGCCGTGGTTCAACCTGCCAAAAAGGGACAGGTTTATTTTGGCAGGTTTTATCTGGGCAAACGTTGTTGGTGCGATGGGGACTGTTTTATATGCACCAAGTTGGTGCAAAGTAGCCTGGCCCCTTTGCACCAATCAAAACGTTGCGGTGAGTGTTTTTTGGCAGCTGGTTTACTTGCTCGCGAACAGCCAGATTAGGACAATCACGAGGATTACGGCGACAATGCAGACGATTGCGCCGGTGAATTTGACGCGTGAGTCACGGGTGCGCTCGCGCACGTCGTTCTCGGCGGCTTCGAGCTGAGCCACTTCGCGCTCGGTTTCGGCGCGCTCGGCCTTATCGCGAGCCAGGGAGCCCGCGAGCGATTCGGTGATCTCGGGATGGTTGTGCACCTCGGTCGCCTGCTCGATGATCGACTGCGCATGCGCGACGTCCGCCTGGGCATTGGCGATAGCCTGCTCTTGCTCTTGACGCGCTTTGTCCTCGGTGACGATCTTCTCGCGTAATTCGCGCTGGCGCGTTGCAGCGGCCGCCTTTGCGGTCTGCAGCTCGTCGCGCGCGGCATCGGCCTCGGCCGTCACGGCCTGATGGGCGCGCTTGGCGTCGGCGATGGGGGCTTGCGCCTGCTCGACGGCGTGCTCGGCGGCTGCGAGCGAGTGCTCAAGATCGGCGGTGATGCGCGGGACATCTTCCTCGGCTTTGCGCAGGGCATCAGCCGTGTCGGAGATCTGCATCGAAAGCTCGCTGGTGCGCACCGTATAGTTGGCGGGATTTGCCGAGGGATTGCGCTGCAGCTCGGCATACTCACGGCGCAACGTTTCGAGTTGAGCACGCGTGGCGTCGACGGTTTGCTGCGCTGCGGCAACGCCGGCGTCGCGCTCGGCCTGTACCTTGTCGCGGATGCGCTTGGAATCCTCGAGACGTCGTACGAGGCGGTTACCGGTCTCGCGCGAACTCGCCTCGCGAGCCTCTACGGCATCGAGTGCGGCTTTGAGACGCCGCTCGGTGGCGTCGTCCTCTTCTTTTATTTGTTCGAGCTGCGCTTTGAGCTCTGTTGTCTTGGCGGCATGGGTATCGCGGCCGATTTCTGCCGCCGCGGCGGCCTTTTGTGCCGTGTCGATAGCGTGGCGCTGGTCGGCGACAATCTGGTCGTAACGCCCTGCGATATCCTGGCGCGTCTCGAGCTCCTCGGTCTGATCGGAAATGCGCTGATCAAGTTCGGCCAGGTGGGCACGAGCGTCCGCGAGCGCCTTCTTTGCGGCGTTCATCTCGCGCATGGCAGAGGCGCCCTGGGCGATAAAAGTGCCTACGGCGTTTGCTGTATTTGAGACGGCGGTTCCCAGATCGCGGCTGGCTGCAGGGGCGTGTGGAGCGGTCGGGTGACCGGCGTCGGCCGTACCCGCATCGGGCGCCTGCGACGTGGCGATATTGCCGGTGCCACCCTCGATCACGGAAAATCCGGCAGTGTGCGGGTCAACTGCATCTGCGCCAATTGTAGGGTGCTCGAGCTGTAAGAACGAAGGTACGGTGCTGCCTTGGTCGGCAACGGGGGTCTCGCCAGGCACGAAGGTCGATGCGGCCTCGGCGGCCTTCTCTTCTTCGGCGTCCACATCGGCGTCGGCCACGGCGTCTTTCATTGCTTTGACGGCATCCATCATGGAGTCCATGACGGCATCGAGCTCTTCTTCCGAAGATACCTCGATGGGGCCTGCCGCCTGTGGCGCGGGGTCCGCGTCGGGCTCGGCGTCGTTCGACTCCGGTTGCTCGCCTTCGTCATGCTCGACAGTATCGCCTGTGTCTGTTGCCTTATCCGCACCGGCGTGCGCATCTTCGGCGGATGCATCGACGGAAGCGGCGACGCAGGTAGGAGTGCTGCAGTCGTCGACGGCGTCTGCGGAATCATCAATATGCTGCTGAGTCTGGGGGTCCAGCTCGTCTGTCATAGGCATGTGCTCCTCATCGTTGATTGTCACCCTATGATAAAGTCTCGCGCCGGCATCCCGCGCGCCGCAGCAAAGTTTCAAAACGTGTTCGATGGCTCGCTTGGATAGCAAAAATTCGGCCGCTCTATTCAGTTTGCGCTTGACATTCCCTTCTCCGAAAGACGTTATGCCGTTCACCTGCCGCGGTCTTTATAATGGTTTGCGTATGAACCGCAACCAAGGAGTTCCAGTTTATGGACCAGAGCCTATTTAAATTCGACCTGATCGCCGAGGATCCGACGACGCATGCGCGTGCCGGCGTGCTGCACACTCCGCACGGCGACATCGAGACGCCGATCTTTATGCCCGTGGGCACCAAGGCAAACGTCAAGGGCATTCCTACCGAGACTGTCAAGCAGCTCGGCGCCCAGATCGTGCTCGCCAATACCTATCACCTGTCCATGCGTCCCGGCGAGGACACCATCGCCGAGTTGGGTGGTCTGCACAAGTTTATGAACTGGCATGGCCCCATCCTCACTGATTCCGGCGGTTTCCAGGTGTTCAGCCACAACGACGCCGTCAAGCTCACCGACGAGGGCGTGCGCTTTATCGTCAACGACTACGACGGCCGCCACGTGTTCTGGACGCCCGAGGACAACATGGAAATCGCCATGAAGCTCGGCTCCGACATCTGCATGCAGCTCGACCAGTGCCCGGGCTATCCCGCCACGCGCGCCTACGTTGAGCGCGCCGTTGAGCTGTCGAGTATGTGGGCCGAGCGCTGCTATAAAGCTCATACCCGCGACGACCAGGCGCTCTTTGGCATCGTTCAGGGTGGCATGCATCTGGACCTGCGCCTGCGTTCGCTGCGCCATCTGGAGGAGTGCGGTGACTTCCCCGGTTACGGCATTGGCGGCTACTCGGTGGGCGAGGACCACGAGACCATGTTTGAGACGCTGGCACCGCTCGCGAGCGAGTACATGCCCAAACATAAGCCGCGCTACCTGATGGGCGTCGGCAACCCGACGACGCTCGTGCGTGGTGTAGGCGTGGGCATCGACATGTTCGACTGCGTGCTGCCGACGCGCACCGGCCGCATGGGGACGGCGTTCTCGAGCGAGGGTCGCCTTAACTTCCGCAATGCCCGCTTTGCGCACGACGACGGCCCCATCGATCCCACCTGCACCTGCCCGGTGTGCACGGGCGGCTACAGCCGTGCGCTCATTCGCCACATGGTCACGCAGAAGGAGATGCTCGGCGGCATTTTGCTTTCGATGCACAACATCTACTACCTGCTCAACCTTATGAAGCGTGCCCGCCAGGCCATTATCGAGGGCCACTACGGTGCGTTCGTGAGCGACTGGATGAACAGCCCCGCGGCAGTGGATTACTAAGAGCTGCGGGTGCGCTTACGGGGGCGCTCGCGCGGTGTCGAGGCTGCGTGCCAATCGACCGTGCGTAACCGGCGCCGGGCATCGCATGCGTCGGCATCGGTTGCACGACCTCTGACCGATGCCTTGCAAGCGTTTGATGCATCTACCATTTTATTATGTATTTCAGATACTAAGATTTATTTTTAGTCGTTGATAGGTCGAGCACTTATTGTGATGTTTAACTAAGCGTTATCCAGTGAATTGATGTTTGTTCAGGTGACAAAAAATGTTTGCCGTTGAAAAATGCCTCTACCCGAAGGCCGACGGGGGAACGATGGACGGCTGGATCATCAACCATCCGGACGCCTACCCCTTCTGGGCCAACAAGTTCCTCCACAAGATGAGCATGGGCTCGCCCCAGACGGCGAGGCAGTACGCCTACAAGCTGTGCAAGTACCTCAACTACCTGCAGGACTGCTGGCACATCGGCTACGCCGACGCGACCGCCAAGCACCTCGCCGGCTTCTTGCGCTTCCTGCAGTTCGGAAACGTCATCCCGTTCGTCGGCGCAGTGGAGGGAAAGAGGTCCGGCTTCACCGTCAGGGGCTACTACACGGTCGTGGCCAGCTTCTACACCTTCCTGCGCTCCCAGGGCAAAGACATCAAGATGGAGGTCGCAGAGGAGCGAAGCGGGGAGAACCCGCACTCCTTCCTCTACGGCCAGTGAATCGTGACCACGTCGCCGCGCTATGTCGCCGAGACGTCCTTCGCCAGCGGAAAGCCTCCTGTGGACTACGAGAAGTGGTACACGGACGAGCAGGTCGACGCAATCCTCAGCAACTTCCGCACCTACCGCGACAAGGCGGTCTTCTCCCTCTCGCTCGACGGCCTTCGCATCGACGAGATCCTCTCCGCCCAGATCGACCTCTACCGCGCAGACGAGGGCACCTTGAAGCTTTTCCGCAGCAAGGGAAGGCGCGAGGGCGAGGGGCGCGTCTGCGTCTTGTCGGAGCGCTCGCGGCGACTGCTGGAGGAGTACCTCTACAACGAGCGCAGCGCCGTCGAGGGGAAGCTGATCGATTCAGGGTCGCTCATACCGACCGAGATCTTCCTCAACCTGCGCGAGCGCGAGGGCAGCTTCGGCAAGCCGATGGCCTACCACAACGCGCTCGAGATCATCAAGCGCGCCGCCAAGCGCGCCGGCCTCGACCCCGCCAAGGTGCGCACCCACTCCGGCAGGAGCACGAAGATGGAGGAGCTCCTCAGGCAGCAGGCCCTCGACCCCGCCTCCCTTACCGACAACCAGATACTCGACATCATGGGCTGGAAGAGCATGGAGTCTGCCGAGCCCTACAAGAACAGGCAGGACAGGGTGACCGCCGTCGAGAACTGGAAGAGGCTCGAAGCAGCCAAGGAACAGAGGCGCGCCGATGATCAGGCAACCTGAGGAGGCGCTCGAGCACATCAGGGACAACTCCGGGGGTGCGAAGCGCAGCAACAACTACACCCATGTCGCAGACACGGCGACGGTGAGCGACTTTGCTGCCTTGGCCGCCTGCGTGGAGTCGCGCACGCCGCTGCCCTCCTGCGAGGGCTTGGAGGAGTCGCTGAAGGGGACATATAGCTATGGGACCCTGTGTCGTCTTGCCCTGACCTCCATGTTCTCGGAGGAGGAGCTGAGCGACTACTTCCTCGACGTGCTCGTCTCCATGCACGAGGACGAGGAAGCCTGGGAAAAGCCCGGCATAAAGAAGCTCTGCAAGGTGATAACCGGGTTGACCTACCAGGTCAGGGACTGCGTTAACCCCCTGATACGTATCTTTGGCGAGACGTACATGGAGCGCTTCTACACCTATCACCGCTTCCCGGTGCAGATCGGGGACCGCGCCGTCGAGGCCGTCAGACGACGTGAACCCCTCGTCGAAATCCGCAGGGAGTTTATCGAGAAGTACTGCAGCCTTTCCCGCAATAACTTCTTGCAGTGGTTTGACAACTGCGTTGTCGAAGAGGTCGGCGAGGAGGAGTTCGCGGCGTATGTGCGCGACATGGCAGAGAAGTATGCCTCGGGGCTGTCCGATCGCAACTACCGACACTTCACCTACCCGCGCCTGACCGCGTACATCTTCGGGTTCTCCTGGCGCCCTGTCGGGAGGTGCCGAAAGCGCAAAGCGAGGGGGCACGGCAAGCGGTGGGACTATCGCAGGCTGCATGAAGTAATCGCTAGGGAGATGTTGCCCTACACGTACGCTGCGTACGCTACGACCTCTAACCGGACCGCCGTATATGAATTCCTAGATCTCAGCGCGGAGGAACGCGCCTATTACGACGAGAAAGCTGTGCGGGTTGACAAGAGCTCCGTCCCTGCTGGACTGCTTGTCGCAGGTGACTCCCAGTTGCCGGCACCGGAACTGCCAGGCGGCGTCAGCTTCGAGGAGCTCCTGGGCGCATACGATGCGTTCTTCGCCGGCAGGTACCTGGCCCCCGACTCTCCGAGGGGGCCGATCTTGCCCCTCCACAGATTCCGTCGCGACTTCAAGGAGCATTTGGAAGACGAGGACGTGAGGAAGTTCGCGGCGTTCAAGAAGGTGCGGCAGACCCCCACCCTCGCAAACGCTTTTGACGAGCACCTGGAGAACAAGATCGCCGGCCTGCGCAGGTTCATGTTCGACGGCAACGCCGACGAGGTGGCCAGCGACAAGTCGGAGGTGTGGTTCTACTTCCCCAAGGGGGAGACGTTCTCAGGCAGGCGGCTCGACTTCTCCGTGCTGGACGGGACGGGTTTGTTCCAGCAGGATGCGAGGGAGTATCTGAGGTTCCTCTACCAGGATGCATGCCAGCGCGCGAGCTCTGACCATCGCGCGTTGGCGCGCATCCCGGCTGCGATGGCCGATCTGCTAACCGTGCTCTCCTTCCTCGTCGGCGAATACGGCATCACCTGCCCAGAGGACGTGGGCGAGCTGCATGTCCTCGCCGCGCTCTCGCATATGAGCAAGGATGGCTATGCACCCGGCACGCTCAAGCATCATCTGACCAGCTGCAGGAGGTTCTTCCGGCACCTCGTCGCTCGCGGGCGCCTTGACACGGACCCGACCGCGAACCTGACGGTCAGGAGCGGCTCTGACTACTCGAGGGCGACCCCGGATATCCCCGAGGACATCCTGGTGTTCCTCGAGGAGCACGTCGACGAGCTTGGGTCGAGCGCCTGCAAGCTGATGCTCAAGCTCGCGATGGAGACCGGGTGGCGCCTCTCCGATATCAAGAGCATCCGCGTCGAGGACATCACGGCCGAGGACCCCGCCAGCGGCATGCCGCAGGTGAGGGCGAGGTCCCCCAAGACCGCGGCATCCAGGATCAAGCGGCGCCTCGGCGACAAGATCTTCGCCGTCATCTCGCCAGAGCTGCACGGCGAGATCGAGGCCTACATCGAGGAGACCTCCGCCCTCAGGGAGATGTACGGGGTCGAGACGCTCTTCTTCTGCATCACCAACGGGGTTAAGACCGAGTTCCCCGCGACGACCTTCAACGGAGCGATCAACAGGCTGCTCGAGCGGTACGGCATGCAGTCGATCGACGAGAGTTACGACACGTTTTGCTCCAGGCAGACGCGCAAGACGGTCGCCGTCGAGCTCATCACGTCGGGTGCCACGCTTACAGACGTGCAAAAGCAGCTCGGCCACGTCGACCACAGAACCACCGAGCGCGTCTACGCCGAGGTGAGGATGAGGAGGCTCGCAGAGCTGAACAGCGAGTTCTTCCAGCAGAAGTTCAACCTCCTGATCGAGAGCGGCAGGCTCGACCTGTACACGGAGGAGGAGCGCCGCTGGCTCTACGTCGACTTCTGCACCAACCGCCGCAACGTGGAGCTGGGCGTGTGCTCCAAACACCCCTCGGAGGGCAGGTGCGCCGACCTCGGCAACATCAGCTGCGCGTCCTGCCCCAAACTGTGCACGGGAAGGGCCTTCCAGGGGCGCTGGGAAGAGCTCTGCGAGGACTCGTCGAGGCTGCTGGCGCAGTTCGAGGCCAAGTACGCGGAGCTGGACATCCCGATGGACGAGTACGAGGGCTACACCGAGTACGCGCAGGAGAGGGCCTTGAACGAGCGCTACAGGGCCGTGCTCGACGCCATTGAGGAGGGAACGCAACATGCCTGACAGCCTGCTCTTCCCCACATCCGGGTCCGCGGCCCTCGAGCCGGTCGTCCTCTCCAACGCCGTGTCCGTCACCGACGAGCAGGCGGCCAAGATGCTCTCAGACTACTGCTCTGCCTCGAGCTTCAGCGACGACGTCTGGCAAGCCGACAAGGTGAAGCCCGACAAGAACGTCAAACCGAGCTCGCGCAACATATATTTCACGGGTATCTCGAACGAACACCTCAAGAAGGAGGCCAAGAGATGGGCGCTGACGAGGCTCGTGAAGGGGCGGGACCCCGCTGCCATCAGCTCAGACATCTGCATGTCCATCAAGCACTGCGCAGACTTCATCCCCGACGATTGCAAGAGCTTCGCAGAAGCCCCGCCGGAGGCGCTCGCCTCCTTCTATGCCTACCTCTTCTCGGGAGAGCGGAAGACCACCCTGAGAAAGCGCCTGCATTACTGGCACGCTCTCGAGGCATTCGCGAGGGAGTCGGGGTTCACCGACATCAGCTCCGCCATGCAGAGGTTCGTGCTGGAGAGGGCCCCCGCCTACGTCAAGAAGGAGGACAAGTACATCCCCGACGAGGTGGCCGGCCAGCTCGACGTCATCTTCATGAAAGACGGCATCCCGCTGGTCTACAGGTGCATCTACTGGATGCTGCGCCTGATCCCCAACCGCGCCACCGAGGTCCTCAGCATGACGGTCAGGTGCCTGAAGCGGCTCGACGCGGACACCTACACCCTGACGATCCCGTCCTTCAAGCAGTCGGGACCCTACGTCCCGAGCGACATCAAGCTGATCGAGGTCAGGTACGAGGGCATGGGGAAGCTCCTCGTCGACCTGGTGGCAGCCCAGAGGGACGAGGTGCTGGCGCACCTCGGCGAGAATGCAAGGTGGCTTTTCACCTCGCGGGCCTACAGGCTCATAAGGGACCCGAAGACGGGGGAGAGATGCTATAGGACTCACGGGTCGGCATTCAAGCCGAAGAACCTTGGAAGCTGCAACCGCTTCTTCTCGCGGCTCTGCAAGTGCAGGGGAATCGTCGACGAGCACGGCGAGCCCTACTCCCCGACGACGCACCAGTTCCGCCACAACGCCGTCAGCGACCGCATGAACTCGGGCCTCTTCCGCGCCATCGACCTGCTGCCGCTCACCGCCCACCACAACACCAAGATGATCGAGCAGAGCTATACCCACACTTCCGTCAAGGACCTGCGCAAGGACGACCCCGTCGTGTTCAGGGGCAGGATCATCAACACAGACGACCCTGCCCGCTTCGACAGGATCCTGTCGAAGCCCTTCGCCAAGAGGGTCCACAGGATCGGCCTGTGCTCGGACGCAAGGGGCTGCAGCGCCGACAGGTCGAGGTGCCTCCGCTGCAGCTACCTCGTCCCCGACGCCGGCGACCTCGACTACTATCAAAGCGAGCTCGACGACTGGCGCAGCAAGCAGGAGAAGGCTCTAAGTTGTGGCAACGATGTCTTCGCGGAGCTCTGCGGTGTTTGGATAGACGCATACAAGACGCTGATCCAGCGCGTGCTGAACGCGATTAGCGGCGAGGACCTGGAGGTCTCTGATGAAGCAGCCCAGTGAGAACATGCAGAGGATGTACGCGGCGAAGAGGGAGAAGACGCTGGCCCTCATCCAGGGAGCCATCGACGAAATCGAAGAGGACCACCGCATCGTCACCAAGAAGGAGCTCATGGCGCTAACGGGGCTGAGCTCGGGGACGTTCAGCCAGCAGCACGTCAAGGAGCTCCTGGCGAAGAACCAGGTCTGCCAGTTCAGGCCGCTCGCAAAGGTAAGCCAGAAAGGGAACCTCGAGCTGAACAAGGACGCCGAGATAACCAGGCTGTCAAGGGAGCTCCAGAGGGCGCAGTCGCGCCTGCAGGACCTCGATATCGCCCTCGACAAGAGCAGGAAGCAATCGAGGAAGCTGAAGGAGGAGAACGCGGAGCTCCAGCGACAGCTCCTGCTGCTCCGAGGCAAGTACCAGCAGCTGCTGGAGTACCTGGAGGTGCTGGGGAGCGACCTCTCGGGCATTCCCCTCGCATGACGCGGCCCCGGCCTCCTAGTCGTCGAGGAGGCCGTCGACAAAACGCTCCGGAGCTTGGCTCACGCGGTCGACGTTGTGGGCATAGACCATCGTGGTTGTCAGGTTCGTGTGCCTTGCGAGCGCCTGGGCCTGCTGCAGGCTGGCGCCCCCCCAGCAACGCGAACGTCACCGCGCTGTGCCGGAAGCTGTGGGTCGTGAGCCTCTCGCTGTCGAGCCCCGCCGCGCGCAGGGCCTCCTTCGCAATCTGCCGTATGCTGCGCGTGGACAGCGGCTTCCCATATGTTTTGTTGGAGAGGCTGGCGAACAGCGGCGAGTCCTCCCCGACGACCTCGCGCCCCTCGCACCTGCGCGCTGCCAGGTAGTCGTAAATGGGTCCTAGAGTCGCATCGGTCAGCACCACGAGCGCGTCCTTCTCGACCCTGCCCTTGCCCTGGACGAGCAGAATCGTCTGATCGCCCCTGTTGCGCAAATCACCCAGACGGCCTCGCGTGACCTCCACCGAGCGTAAGCCGACTCTGATGAGCAGGTTCACCAGCGCGAAGTCGCGCTTGGCCTGCAGCGTGTCGCCCTTCAGCACCTGGAGCACACGCTTGGCCTGCGCCGGCGTCAGCGCGTCCTTGCGGTGGATGTTGCCCACTAGCTTGACCGTCTTTATGTCCGCGGCCACGTTCGGGTAGGCTCTCACGGACTCGAGCCATTTGAACAGGCTCTTGACCGCGGTGAGGTAGGTGCTCGCCGTCGAGGGCCGCACCCTCGCCAGCATGTCCTGCTTGTAGGCGAGGATGTCTCCCCTGGCGAGGTCTGTGATCCCTCGCTCCTCCTTCCACGCGAAGAAGCCCCTCAGGGTCCTGCGGTAGGTCTCCTTCGTGGTCTCGGCCAGCTCGGCCTCGACTAAAAAGCGCTCGAGCAGCATCTCGACGTCTGCGCTCAGGGCCACGGGACTCGAGGGCTGCTGCGTCGCTGTTATGAGTTGGTTCTGTGTTTCGTTTCCGTTCCCGGGTATGTTCTGCACATCGTGCACCACCTTCTTAATTATCTTCAATAAAGATAACACGGGAGGGGGCTGCAGTGCCAACCGCCGCCTTCGGCCATGCTCTGGCGGGTTGCGGGAAGGGCAGGCGTTTCTGTGTGATGCTTTCCAGCATCAGGCGCCAGCTAGAGGGAGCAGTGCCACGCAGTCTCTCCGCTCTCAGCACCAATCAGCACTTGGGTGAAGCGACGAGCCAAGGGAAATCACCATGCTATAATCCTAGATATCAATCATCCAGCGGGGCCTTTGGCAAGCGCCGCTTCGAGTTAGGTCAGGTTAGATGAAGAACTAGCGATGCCCGTTTCGGGTACCCCATACGACCATTCTGTACATCCGGTCGCGCTTCAGGGTGCCGCATCGCTTCAGTGCCTTCTCGTTCCGAATCCATACATCGCGTGCCTGGCCCCTGCGCGACCTCCTCTCAAAGGAGCTCGCCATGCAACTGAATCTCACTCACATCAGCTATACCTACCCCGGTACGGCATCGCCAGCCATCGAAGACGTCAGCGCCACGTTCCCGACGGGATGGACGGGCATCATCGGCGACAACGGATGCGGGAAGAGCACGCTCGCCCGTATCGCCGCCCGCGTTATTACACCCGATTCCGGGACGGTGAGCCCGAATCTGTTCGCGTCGTATTGCGAGCAAGACTCGACCCAAGAGCCAGACAAGCTCTTTGATCTCGCATCGGATTGGGGCAAGGAGGCGCAACGGGCAAGGGCGCTGCTCCGCATCGAAGACGACTGGTTCTGGCGCTACGACACGCTCTCGGGCGGTCAGCAGAAGCGGATCCAGATCGCATGCGCCCTCTATGCACAACCGGATGTCCTCATCATGGACGAGCCGACCAACGACCTCGATGCCGCCACGCGCGACATCGTGAAGGAGGCGCTGGCTTCGTTCGGCGGCATCGGCATCCTCATCTCGCACGATAGGGATCTGCTCGACGGCCTTGTGGGCCAGAGCCTCATGTGCGAGGGCGCGCGTTGGACCATGCGCCCCGGCGGGTACTCGAAGGCAAGCGACCAGGCGGCGAGCGAACGCGCCTCTGCGATGAGGGATCGCGAGCAAGCCTCTCGTGAAGCTAAGCGCCTGAAGGCAGAAGCCCAGCGCAGGAGCGAAGAGGCGGCACGTCAGAAGGGCAAGCGAAGCAAGCGCGGCTTGAGCAAAAAAGACAGCGACGCTCGGGAGAAGATCGGACGCGCCATAGTCTCTGGAAAGGACGGCGTTGCAGGGAAGCTCTCGTCCAAAATGAGCGGGCGGCTCGCAAAGGCCGAGGCAGAGCTTTCTGAGAAAACCGTCTCGAAAAGATACGACCATCGTATCGGCGAGTTCGGCGTCGCTGCGCGCTCAAGTTGCGTGGCGCACTTGGAGGCATCGCGACTGTCTGCTGGCGAGTTCTCGATAGATGTGCCGGAGCTCTGGATCTCGCCAACGGATCACGTGGTGTTGACCGGTGCGAACGGAACGGGAAAGAGCCTGGTGGTACGAAGCGTCATCGAATCTGTTCCTGATAATGTCAAAGTTGCGTACGTTCCCCAGGACGTCGGGCCAGAGGAACGCGAGCGAGCACTGAGGCATCTCCGAGACCAGGACCAGGAGACGAAAGGTCGCATCCTCTCCATCGTGGCGCGGTTGAACTCCGACCCTGACAAACTGCTCGATGGCGACGATTTGAGTCCTGGCGAACTCCGCAAACTCATGCTTGCTGAACAGCTTGTTACGAATCCCAACCTCCTCGTACTCGACGAGCCGACGAATCATCTTGATGTGGGTTCTATTGAGGCGCTGCAGGAGATGCTGAGCGGTTTCTCTGGCGCGTTACTGTTGGTTACGCATGATAGACAGCTGTCGGAGGCAGTCACGCAGATTGGCTGGGAAACTATTCAAGGTGAGAGCCTGATGAGATTGCTGGTCGTCTAAACAATGGGTTTTATAAAAGAGCCTTGTCGGGTGGATTTGCAGCTTCAGTTTGCAATTATTGTTTAACTCCGCGTGGGTAGTCGCAAGCGGCTTGCTCGTGACGACAGCGACTATTGCCAAAGGGTGGACGCAAGCGGTTTGCTCGTGATGACAGCGACTATTGTTATCCTGTGGTTGCAAGTGGCTTAAAGGTGATGACAGAGTCGTGGAGTTCGACACCAAGATGAAAGTCCCATCAAAGTCACCGTCAAATATCTAGCACGGACAAACAAATAAGGACTCATAGAAACCCTTGGTCGGTGTGCTAACATGATTACAGTGAGTAAATAAGTCTTCAATAACACTAAGCCATTACATAATAAAACGTGGGTACCATACCGAATGGTTGATGTTCGGGCGGGTGTTTGACGCATGGCGTCGACCCCGCCCGTTTCTATTTTCGATAGGAGTATCCCCCATGATTAAGAATGAGAACGTCGAGGGCGAGCCGGCCTACAACGAGACGTACCGACGCGGCCCCGTGGTTATGCGCGGCCCTATGATTCCTAAGGACAACACCTACGCCAACCTGCTGGCGCCCGAGGACTCGACTGGCTGGTTGCACGCCGACCCGTGGCGTGTGCTGCGCATTCAGGCCGAGTTTGTCGATGGCTTCGGCGCGCTTGCCGAGCTCGGGCCCGCGGTGACCATCTTCGGCAGTGCCCGCACGCCCAAGACCGATCCGCTCTACAAGGCGGCGCGCACGGTCGGCCGCAAGATCGCGCAGCGCGGCGTGGCGGTTATCACCGGCGGTGGTCCTGGCATTATGGAGGCGGCCAACAGGGGAGCGGCGAGCGCCAACGGCAAGTCGGTCGGCTTGGGTATTGAGCTTCCGCACGAGCATGGGCTCAACAAATACGTGAACCTCGGCATGGACTTCCGTTACTTCTTTGTGCGCAAGACCATGTTTGTCAAATACAGCTCGGGCGCCATCGTGTTTCCCGGTGGTTTTGGTACGCTCGACGAGATGTTTGAGGTGCTCACGCTGGTGCAGACGCACAAGGTCAAGCGCATGCCGCTTGTTTTGGTGGGCAGCGAATACTGGCAGGGCCTGTTCGACTGGCTCAACGGCCCGGTGATGGATGCCGGCATGATCAGCCCACTCGATCCAGACCTCGTCCACATCACCGATGACCTCAACGAGGCCGTCGATATTGTCCTGAGCGGGCTGATGTAGGGTAGGTAAAATGGGACGGGGCTAAAAAGACTGGTCTGAAACGTTTGATATCAGTCTTTTTGGCCCCGTCCCAAATGAACTGCTTCCAAGTTGCGGTGGAATAGGGATTGGTTGGCGACGATGCGCTTGGCGCCACGACCCTTTTTGATCGCCTTGATCTCGCCCGATTTCCACTCCGGCGAAACGGCCAGGCGAATATTGAGCATCTGCGTGAGCTGGCCTGCACCTGGTCGAGCAGGTCTTCGCCTTCGATAATCACATGAAGCGGAATCACGTAAATGCCGAGCTCTTGGGCGCGGGCGGGGGAGATGCCCGACGTGGAGTCGGTTATGATGGCAAAAGACATAATTGCACCTTTCGTTGGGGCGTGACGGCGCCGCCTTCTGAGAGCAAAGTGCGACAAGTATAGTAGAGTCGTTCCACATTACTAGGTTCAATTGTTGAATAGTCAACAGTTTGAAGTGTCGGTGTGGAAATCGTCAACTGGGGAAGAGGGATGTCGATGGAGGCGCTGGAGATATGCAAGCGGTCGGTCGTGCTGTTTGATTTTGACGGCACGGTGGCCGATACGGGCCGGGCGGTGATGACCTCGACGCGTAAAACGCTGGCTGCGCGCGGGTTTTCTGAGGCGCAGATGGGTGACCTGCGCCGCATGATCGGGCCTCCGTTGTGGAAGAGCTTCCACGACTTTTACGGCTTCTCGCGCGAGGAGTCGCTTGTGGTGGCCGACGAGTACCGTGCCTTTTTTGATGAGCTGGGACCGGAAGAGTACCCCGTGTTCGATGGAATTCCCGAACTGCTCGATGGCTTGGCCGCCCAGGGGCATCACTTGGCCGTGGCGACGTCGCGCATGGAGGCAAAGTGCATCGACATGGTGGGCGAGCTGGGGCTTTCGCAGTTTGAGGCGGTGGTCGGTATGAATCCGCCGCAGGGGCGCGAGACCAAGGCCGATTCGGTTCGCGATGCCCTGGCGGCGCTCGGCGCGACGGCGGACGATGCCGTGATGATCGGCGACCGCTTTAACGATGTGGAGGGCGCGCACGCAATGGGCGTGCCGTGCATTGGCATCTATTCGGGCGCGGCGGTGCCGGGCGAGCACGAGGCGGCGGGCGCCGATGCAGTGGTGCACTCGGTGGCCGAGCTTGCTAAACTTTTCGCCATCTAATGACGTTATGCGAGGGGCGGGTGTGGCCGTCGCTCATTGGTAAGGAGGTCGTCCATGAATCAGGTGGAACAGAGCGTTACCGAGTATGTCGACGAGATCTGGGAAGATGTCGTTGCCGATATCGAGCAGCTGGTGAGCTATCCGTCCGTGGCCGTTGCTGCCCATGCGGAGCCCGGTGCGCCGTTTGGCCGCCCGGTCCGTGATGCGCTCGATTGTGCGCTCGGCATTGCGCAAAAGCTCGGCTACCAGACGAGCGACGACGAGGGCTATGTGGGCATCGCCGACATTCCCGGCCGCGGCGATAAGCAGCTTGCGACCATCTGCCATGTGGATGTGGTGCCCGCCGGTCCCGGTTGGAACACCGACCCGTTTGCGATGGAGCGCCGCGAGGGCTGGCTGCTCGGTCGTGGCGTGATCGACGACAAAGGCCCGGCCGTGTTGTCGCTCTACGCCGGTGCCTACCTGATCAAGCACGGCATTGTGCCGCGCTATACCTTCCGCGCGCTGCTGGGCTGCGATGAGGAAGTGGGCATGTCCGACGTTCACCATTATCTGGAGAACCACGCAGATCCCGACTTTTTGTTTACGCCCGATGCCGAGTTCCCGGTCTGCAATGCCGAGAAGGGCCAGTTTGGGGCGACGTTTGTGAGCTCCAAGATCGACGGCGGGCGCATCGTATCGTGGAGCGGTGCCGAGGCGAGCAACGCCATTCCGTCGCAGTCTATCTGCGAGCTCGCGATTGCCGCCGATGAGCTGCCGGCGCCCGTTGAGAACGCCGACCGCCTGGAGATCACGGCGCTCGATAACGGGCATGCGCAGATTTTCGCCCACGGTATTGGCGGTCACGCTTCGATGCCCGAGGGAACGATCAATGCCGTCGGCCTCATCGTGGCGTATCTGCGCGAGGCCGAGGACGCGTTTGGTGCACGCGACGAGCGTCTGCTGACGCCCGTCGAGCACGAGTTTGTCAAGTTTCTGACCTTTGTACATGCGGATGCCTATGGCCGCGGCCTGGGTATCGACGCGACGAGCCCGGCGTTTGGCCCGCTCACGTGCAACCCCGGTGTTATCCGTGTGATGGATGGCCATATTGAGCAGGTCATCGACGTACGTTTCCCCGACAGCACGAGCGCCGATACCATCTGCGAGCAGCTCGAGCCGCTCGTGGGCCGCTTTGGCGTGACGTGCCGTGTGGGTCGTGCAAAGGTGCCGTTCTCGGTGTCCGCCGACGATCCGGCCGTGAAGGCGCTTATTGATACCTATAACGAGTTTACGGGCAAGCATGCCGAGCCCTTTGCCATGGGCGGCGGCACGTACGCGCGCAACTTTGCCCGCGCCGTGTCGTTTGGCCCCGAGGAAACCGGCCTGGAGCTGCCCGCATGGGGCGGCCAGATGCACGGCCCCAACGAGTGCGCCAACGAGGAACAGCTCAAGCAGGCGCTCAAGATCTATATTGTTGCGATCCTCCGTTTGAATGAATTAGAGCTTTAAGGTTACGCGGTTTCCTAATCTAAGTTGCGATGGAATAGTTCCTAGAATGGGCCATTTGATGGCCAAGCAGGAACTATTTCACCGCAACTTTGTTTTTATTGGTGTAAAAGGCAGGCCATGCTTGGGGGCGGGTTTGTTATTCGTCTGTAAAGCCGAGTCGCGCTCGCGGTAAGGGTCTATCAAATGCCCGTAAGAATCCGCAGTTGGCGCGGGCACCGCCCGATCGAGGCCGTATCTTTCCAAACAGCAAAGCGGGCAGGGTGCCCGCGAGTCGCATGTATGAAAGGAAGATCATGCTCGATCAGGCTTATTCTCGTCGTCAGTTCCTCGGCCTCGCTGGTGGTCTTGCCAGCTTCGTGGGCCTCGGCCTCGTTGGTTGCGGCGGCGCAGGCGCTTCCAACGCCGCCGACAAGGGCAGCGCCGCTGCCGAGTCCGTCTCCGGCGAGGTGACCTACGACGGCGCCTCCTCGTTCCAAGCTCTCGTCGAGGCCGCTGCCGAGAAGTTCATGGACGCCAACCCGGACGTCTCCGTCTCTGGCTCGGGCAACGGTTCGGGCAAGGGCCTGACCGCCGTTGCCGCCGGTACCGTTACCATCGGTAACTCCGACGTCTTCGCCGAGACCAAGCTCGAGGCCGACCAGGTCAAGAACCTCGTCGACCACGAGGTCGCCGTCGTGGGCATGGGCCCCGTCGTCTCCAAGAACGTGAAGGTCGACGACTTGTCCCTCGAGCAGCTCAAGGGCATCTTCTCCGGCCAGATCACCAACTGGAAGGAGGTCGGCGGCGACGACGCCACCATCGTCGTCCTCAACCGAAAGGCCGGCTCCGGCACCCGCGCCACCTTCGAGGCCGCCGTCTTTGGTGACGAGGCCGTCGACTTTAAGGGCGACGCCGAGCTCGACAAGTCCGGCGACGTCCAGACTCAGATGGCCAGCACCGACAACGCCATCTCCTACCTCGACTTCTCGCACTTCGACGACTCCAAGTTCAACGCTATCAAGGTCGAGGGCGTGGAGCCCAAGAGCGCAAACGTCACTGACGACTCCTTTAAGATCTGGGCGACCGAGCACATGTACTGCGCAAAGGACGCCGACGATGCCACCAAGGCCTTCCTGGAGTTCATGCTTTCCGACGACGTCCAGGGCAAACTTGTCGAGGAACAGGGCTTTATCCCTGTCTCTGCCATGAAGGTCGTCAAGGACGCCAGCGGCAAGGTCTCCGCTAAATAAGTAATCGCCCCGGAAAGGTTTGCAATGGCAAAACAGCTGCCAAAGCGCGACCTTGAGAACGTGGGCCTGGGCGTCACGGGCGCGTGCGTAGCGCTCGTGACGCTTGTCGTTGCCGCGCTCATCTTTATGGTCGCCCAAAAGGGCCTCTCGGCTTTTCTCAAGGACGGCGTTTCGGTCGTCGAGTTCTTTACCGGCACCAAGTGGGACCTGGCCAACACGGCCGAAAACGGCCTGCCCTATACCGGCGCCCTGCCCCTGATCGTCACCTCGTTTGCGGTCATGGTGCTCTCCACGCTTATCGCGCTGCCCATCGCCATCGGCTCTGCTATCTTTGCGGTCGAGATTAGCCCTAAGTTTGGCTCCAAGGTGTTTCAGCCGCTTATTGAGCTTTTGACCGGCATTCCCTCGGTCGTCTTTGGTCTGGTCGGCTTTCACGTGGTCGTCGGTCTTATGAAGAGCGTTTTCCACGTGAGCACGGGCCTGGGCATCTTGCCCGGCGCCATTGTGCTGGCCGTCATGATCTTGCCGACGATGACCACCCTTTCGGTCGATGGCCTGCGTGCCGTGCCCGATAGCTACCGTCAGGGTTCGCTCGCGCTGGGCTACACCCGCTGGCAGACCATCTGGCACGTGGTACTCAAATCCGCCATGCCGTCGCTCATGACCGCGGTCATCCTTGGCATGACCCGCGCCTTTGGCGAGACGCTCGCCGTGCGCATGGTTATCGGCGGTATCGAGGCCATGCCGACGTCGCTGCTGTCGCCGGCGTCCACCATCACCACCACGCTCACCACGTCCATGGCGGTCTATGCCGAGGGCTCGGCCCAAGACGACGTCCTGTGGGCGCTCGGTCTGCTGCTGATGGGCATGAGCCTCATCTTTATCCTGATCATCCACCTTATCGGCCGCAAGGGGGCGAAGGCTCGTGGCTAGCACGCGCATTCATATCGACGAGGCGAGACTCAGGCGCGTCCAAAAGCAGGACCGCATCGCCACGGGCGTGCTGACGGCAATCGTCGCCTTCGTCATGCTCATCGTCGTCTCCATGGTGGCCTATATTCTGTTCGAGGGCATCTCGACGCTGTTCCAGCCGGGATTTCTCACGCAGCCCGCGCGCGCCAACGGAACCGAGGGCGGCGTGCTCTACCAGCTGTTCGACTCGTTCTATCTGCTGCTGATCACCTTAAGTATCTCGGTGCCCATCAGCTTGGGCGGCGCGGTCTTCCTGGTTGAGTACGCGCCGGACGGCCCCATCCGCGACATCGCCTCCACCGCCATCGAGACGCTGTCCTCGCTGCCTTCCATCGTCGTCGGCATGTTCGGCTTTCTGGTCTTCTCGGTGCAGCTGGGCTGGAAGTACTCCATCATCTCCGGCGCCGTCGCGCTCACCATGTTCAACATCCCCATCCTGGTGCGCGTGATCCAGCAGGCGCTCGAGGACGTGCCGCAGGCCCAGCGCGATGCGTGCCTGGCCATGGGCCTCACCCGCTGGGAGGCCACGCTGCACATCCTGATCCCCGAGGCCATGCCCGCCATCGTGACCGGTATCGTGCTTTCGGCCGGCCGCGTGTTTGGCGAGGCCGCGGCGCTGCTCTTTACCTCGGGCATGAGCTCGCCGGTTCGCCTGAACTTCTTGAGCTTTAACCTGTCGAGTCCCACTTGCGCCTGGAACGTGTTCCGCCCCGGTGAGTCGCTCGCCGTGCACATCTATAAGATCTACGGCGAGGGCAGCCCCGAGGCCCAGCAGATTGTTTGGGGCACCGCGGCACTGCTGATGATCTGCGTGCTGCTGTTTAACGTAGTCGCCCGTATCGTGGGCAAGCAACTGGCAAGGAGGATGACGGCCGAATGAGCGAGATAAATGAAACGCCCGCAACCGAGGTGGCCGCGTCCGAGACCCAGGACTTTTTGTCGAGCGTGGGGGAGAGCGAGAAGCGCGTGCGCGTAAGCGGCAAAGCCGTGAGCGACGAGGTCGTGCTTTCCACCAAGGACGTCAACGTGTACTATGGCGACCACCATGCGCTGCACGATACGTCGCTCGACTTTCACAAGGGCGAGATCACGGCGCTCATCGGGCCTTCGGGCTGCGGTAAGTCGACCTTTTTGCGCAGCCTCAACCTTATGAATCGCGAGATTCGCGGCTGCCGCGTGGAGGGCGAGATCAACTACCGCGGGCGCAACGTGAACACCAAGACCGAGAACACCTACGAGCTGCGTCGCTCCATTGGCATGGTGTTCCAGCAGCCCAACCCCTTTCGCAAGTCCATTCGCGACAACATCACGTTTGCGCCCAAACGCCACGGCATTACTGACCGCGACGAGCTCGATCGCATGGTCGAGGAAAGCCTGCGCGGCGCGGCGCTGTGGGACGAGGTCAAGGACAAGCTCGACAAGAGCGCCTACGCGCTTTCGGGCGGCCAGCAGCAACGCCTGTGCATTGCGCGCACGCTGGCGCTCAATCCCGATGTGATTCTGTTTGACGAGCCCTGCTCGGCGCTCGACCCCATCTCGACGCTGGCAACCGAGGACCTGATGTCATCGATTGTTGCCGATCGCGCCATCGTCATCGTGACGCACAACATGGAGCAGGCGTCGCGCGTGTCCAACCGCACGGCGTTTTTCTACATGGGCGATATGATCGAGTACGACGAGACCGACGAGATTTTCCAACGGCCCAAGGATAAGCGGCTGAATGATTACCTCACCGGCATGTTCTCCTAGTCCGGGACATGCTTGAGGCCCGCGGCGGCCATGGTTGCTGCGGGACTGATTGGAGAGGCGGGTCATCTCTTGCGGGAGATGGCCCGCCTTTTTGCTCTGCGACCGAAACGACCACCACAAAGGGGACAGTGAACTGCGCCCCGAAACTTGGACTGAATAAATAGCGACTACGCCGCAAGGGCCCGGTTCCGGAACTCCTCCGGCGTCAGGCCCTTCAATCTTACCTGCCTGCGCCGCGTGTTCCAATGGGCTATGTACTCCTCCAGGTCGCGCTTGAAGTCCTCGAAGCTGCCCCACTCCCTGCCGCGGTAGAACTCGTCCTTCACGTGGCCGAAGAGCTGCTCGGTGGCGGCGTTGTCGATGCAGTTCCCCTTGCGCGACATGCTCTGGGTGATGCCCGCCCCCTCCAGCCTGGAGGTGTAGGACTCGTGCTGGTACTGCCAGCCCATGTCCGAGTGCATGGTCGGTGCCGCCCCGTCGGGCAGGGCCTCGAGGAGCCGGTCGAGCATCCTGTGCTGCTGGGCGAGGTCCGGAGAGGCCGATATGTCGCTCGCCACGATCTCCTTCGTGCAGAAGTCGAGCACCGGGGCCCAGTAGGCCTTGGCGCCGGCGACCTTGAACTCGGTGACGTCGGTGCCGAGCTTCTGCCACGGCCCCTCGGCGCCGAAATCCCTCGCGATGACGTTCTCGAACGTGCTCCCCACGAGCCCCCTGTAGGAGCTG